>DASVSE010000034.1:0-1970 GCA_036388235.1 Rubricoccaceae bacterium
CGCCCGCTGCGCGCGTCCGCGCCGTCGCCGAACGGTCGACCGGCTTCGTCTACGCCGTCTCCTCACCTGGACTGACGGGCGGCGCCTTGTCGGATTCAGATGCAATAACGGCCTATCTGGACCGGACGTGTGAGCTCGCCGGCGAGGTCCCGCTTCTCGTCGGCTTCGGCATCCGCACGCCGCACGATGCCGCCCGTCTCGCCCCTCATGCCGACGGCGTCATCGTGGGCTCCGCCCTCATCGAACACGCCGAGCGCGTCTGGGATGACCCGGTGCTCTCGTCTGCCGCCCGCCGCGCATCGGTGGCCGACTGGGCCCGCGCGCTCCGGCGTGGTACCGACGGCTATGCCGACGGCCACGCCTGACCTCAGATCACGTCAACTCCGCCCTTCCTCGTTTCTCCCGTCCCGATGTCTCAGCTCAAACTCGGCCTTCCCAAAGGCAGCCTCCAGGAGTCCACGTTCGACCTGCTCCGCAAGGCCGGCTACGCGTTCACGGTCCGCGACCGCTCGTACTTCCCCTCCACCGACGACGACGAGCTTAAGGCGATGCTCGTCCGCGCCCAGGAGATGGCGCGATACGTCGAAGACGGCGTGTTCGACGCCGGCATCACGGGCCTTGACTGGGTCGCCGAGACGTCGGCCGACGTCCACGTCGTGGCCGACCTCGTCTACTCGAAGGCCTCAATGCGGCCCGTCCGGTGGGTCCTCGCCGTCCCGACGGCGTCGGATATCCAGTCCGTGCACGACCTCGAAGGCAAGCGCATCGCGACCGAAGTCGTCGAGCTGACCCGGCGCTGGCTTGCAGCGGCCGGCGTGACGGCCGACGTCGAGTTCTCGTGGGGCGCGACCGAGGTGAAAGCCCCTGACCTCGTCGACGCCATCGTCGAGGTGACCGAGACGGGATCGAGCCTTCGCGCCAACGGCCTGCGCATCGTCGAGACGATTCTGGAGTCCAACACGCAGCTGATCGCCAACCACGCCGCGTGGGCGGACCCGTGGAAGCGCCAGAAGATCGAGAACCTCGCCCTGCTGATGGAGGGTGCCATCCGCGCCGAGGGCCGCGTCGGGCTCAAGATGAACGTCCGCCGCGACGCCCTCGCCGGTCTCGTCGCGCAGCTGCCGGCCCTCCGCAACCCGACGATCTCGCCCCTGTTTTCAGACGAGTGGGTCGCCGTCGAGACGATCGTCGAGGAGCGCGTCGTGCGGACGCTCATCCCGGAGCTGAAGCGCCTCGGCGCCGAGGGCTTTATCGAGTACCCGCTGAACAAGCTGATTCCCTGATCGGCCTCGGATGTCCGAGCGGGAAATGGCGGAACCCGGGGGCCGTAGATTTCGGCTCGCCCCACCCTCCTCTCCCGAATGCCCCGCCTTCTCGACCTCTGCTTCGGCCGCTCCGGAGACAAGGGCGACGCCGTCAACGTCGGCCTGATTGCGCGCGACCCGGCGCACTACGACTGGCTCCGCGAGACGGTCACGGCCGAGCGCGTGAAGGCCCACTTCGGGCCGCGCGTGGACGGCGAGGTCGAGCGGTTCGAGCTGCCCAACCTCGCCGCGCTGAACTTTCTGCTCCACGGCGCCCTCGGCGGCGGCGGGACGGTCTCGCTAAAGCTCGACGCGCAGGGCAAGACCTACGCCGCGCACCTGCTCCGGATGGAGGTCGACGCCCCGGCCGGCGCGTGACGGGACACGGCGCCTCCGCCCTACGCCGTGCGGTCGTGCTCGGGGCCGCGCTTGCCGGGTGCGGGGCTCCCCCCGAGCCAGGGGGCGAGATCGTCGCCGTCGACTCGGCCCTCGGCGACCTGCTCGCCGACCTCGCCCTCGCCGCTGCGCGCGTCGAGGCGGGTGCTCCCCGGAGCGAGGCCGACAGCCTCCGGGCCGTCGCCCTCACCGCCCACGGCGTCTCATCCAGCGAGGCACGCCGACGCCAGGACGACCTCGCCGCGGACCCGGTCGTTGCCCGCGCGACCT
>DASVSE010000035.1:0-4645 GCA_036388235.1 Rubricoccaceae bacterium
GTCCCCGCGACGACCCGCAGGAGATACACGCCCGGCGCGAGTCCGGCTACCTCGACGGCGAGCGTGTGTGCGCCGACCGGGTGCTCGCCGTCTGCGAGCCGCGCGACCTCCTGACCGAGTACGTTGAACAACCGTGCGTCCAGCCGCCCCGCCTCGGGCAGCATGACCGTGACGCGGGCCGAGCCACGGACCGGGTTCGGAGCCGGCTCCGAGACCGAGAAACGGACGGCTTCGGCTGCGCCGCCCTCGGCTCCGGTCGGGAACGAGCCTGTCCCGCCGGCCTCGGCGTAGCGGGCCGCAAACTCCTGCAGGTACAGGTTGGCGAGGGACGCGTCGTAGAGAAACAGGGTGTTCTCGTTGTTGTCCTCGTTCGCCGAGCGTGACCAGTTGTGCGAGCCCGTGATCACGACCGGATCGCTCTGCGGGTGCTGCCCGTCGATGATCGCCGTCTTGTGGTGCAGCAGGCCGAGGGTGTTGCTCGGGAAGGCGTACGCGTCGGCGAAGGCGTCGAGCGGGGCGAAGACGCTGCCCGTCGTTCCAATGTCGCCGACGGCCGCCCGGACCTCGACTCCAGCGTCGTGGCGCTCGCGCGCGGCGTCGACGTAGGCCGTGCGCGTGATGAGGTTGAGGTTGAGGGCGATCTCGTGGTCGGCGGTCCGCATCGCGCCCGTGATCGCCGCCTCGACGGTCCCGTACGGGCCGGCGCCCTGCGGACTGAACAGCAGCCGGGTGTACGTCCCACCGATCCAGAAGGCCGTCGGCGCGACGAGCGTCTTGCGGCGGTGGAAGCGGGCAGTGGCCGGGTCCGGCGTGGCCGTCGCCGATCCCCACATCTGCTCGAACTCGGCTGTGAACCCGCCCGCCAGCGCACCGTCCTGAATCCAGACGACGTTCTGGTGGTTGTCCGTCGTGCCCGAGTCGGTCGGGTTCCACGAGCCCGTCATCGTCCACGCCCGCGTCGGGTCCGTCGAGGCGCGGTCGATGACGACAAACTTGTTGTGATGGAGGCCGAAGGCGCCGTCGTTCTGGCCGAACCCGTCCGTGATGACCGGCACGCCGGCGGCCCGGAGGCGGTCCGGCTCGGCTGGGTTCGTGTCGTTATCGAGAATGAGGCGCACGCGGACGCCGCGGCTGCGGGCGGCAATGAGCGCGTTCCCGATCTGCGTCCCGACCTGGCCCGAGAGGCTGTACAGGGCGAGGTCGATGGTCTGCGTCGCGGCTGCGAGGCGCGGCAGCAGGACGCTCGTGAGGTTGAGGCTCCGTGCGACCGGGCCCGTCGCGACGCTCGCATCGATTGACCTGTTGAAGGTCACCTCAACCGTCCCGGTCGTGCCCGGCGCCGACGCCGTCGAGACTGGGTAGCCGGCCACGACGGCAGTGTCGGCCTCAGCGGCGGAGCGGAGCGCGAGGCGGTAGATCGTCGCCGGGGCGAGGCCCGTGAGCGTGACCGTGTGCGCCGTCGTCCGCGTCTGGTCAACGACTCGTGCCGTCGTGCCGGTCGGGGAGGTGTAGCGGACCTCGGAATGAGAAGGCCGGTCGGTCGTCCAGCGGAGCGTGACGCTCGTCGCAGTCGCTGCGGTCTCGAACGGGGCCCAAGGAGCAATCGTCGGGGCATTCGACGCGTCGAGCACGTCCGCGCGCGAGCGCGGCTGGAGCTGGTAGCCGCCGATAAACGGCGTGGCCGAACGGAACTGGCTCACGACACCGACAATGTCGAAGGCGCCGGCCGGCGCGGACTGTCCTGTGAGGTCCGTCCCCGGGTTGACGCGCACGGCGAATGTGCCCGTCGCGTCCGTAAGCGTGTAGTTGGAGCCGGCGCCCTCGGCCGTCCAGACGGCCGTGTTGACGGTCACGCCGTCGATGCGGACGAGGCGGCCCTCGTACTGCTCGACTCCGCCCGCGCCGTCGGCGGCGAGCTGGGCGAGCGTGACGAGAAGCGGCGCCGGTGCGCCGGGCGCGCCCGAGCGCTGCACGACGACGCTGGAGGCGTCGAGCTGGTTGAGCCCGAAAAACTGGTCGAGGCGGCCGAGCAGCGTCACCTCGTCGCCAACCTCAACGCCCGCCGAGACGCCGACGGGGGAGAAGACGGCAAGGCCGGCCGTCGCGTCTTGGAGGTAGGTCGGGCCGCGATCGCTCGCGCCGGTCCGGAACTCGCGCGCGGCCGTGACGACGCCGCGGACGGTCACAGTCTGGCCAAGGCGCGTCGACGCGCCCGTCGACGTGTTGGTGCGAACGGCCGAGATCGCCTCGGGCTCGCTCCACACGCGGAGCGCGGGCTGGACGGCGAGCGCAACGGTCAACGGAGAACCGGCGCCGGTCCGGACGGCGGCCTCCGCGATGAGCGAGACGTCCGGCACAGCGACGCTGCCGAGCGTGATGCGGAGGGGCGCGCTGAGCGTCGCCGCGGCGCCGGCGATCCGAACCGTGCGACCCTCCACCGTCACCGTTCCCCCGCCCGGGGAGAGCGTGATGCGCGCCGGGTCGGGCGAGGGAAAGCCCTCGGGCAGCGTGAGCGTGACGTGCGTGAGGCGGTCGCCGGGTGCGTCCGAGCGCCCCGTGACGGTCAGGGCGATGTCCTGAACGAGCCCGCCGCGGTAGGCCGTCCGGTCGAACGCCGCCGTGCCCGAGCCGCTCGCCTCAGAGTCCGACGACGAGATCGTGATGTCGTCGAGGCGCAGGCGCGGCCGCCCGCCCGTGCCCGTCCCGACCTGGTAGTACTTCCAGCGGACCTGCACGAGCGGCTGCCCGTTCACTCCGGCGGGCAGCACGGTCGAGAACGTCTGCACATCGCCGGCCGTCGCGCTCGCGACGTACTCGACCGGCCCGGGGACGTCTGACCATGCGCTGCCCACGCCGACGCGGTACTGAAGGCGGATCGCGTACGGGCGCGTCCCCGTCGCAATGGTCCCGCCGGTCCACGCCACGCGGACGTTCGAGAGGCCCGTCACGTCGAGGGCGACGACGGCGGCGCCGAGGTCGCCGTTCGTGCCGAGGTTGGCGAAGGCGAGGCCCTCACCGGCTAGCCCGTTGAGGCGGGTGCCGGCCGTGAGGTTATAGGCGAGCGTGTAGTCGGCCGTCAGCTCGGCCGTGAGGGCCGGGTCCTGCCCGCCGCCGCGCCAGAAGCGCATGGACGCCGGATACGTGCCGGCGGGTGCTGCGTCGGACCACGCTGTGAAGGTGTAGTCGCCTCCGGCGAGCGCGTGCGGCGTGGGATTCGTCTGGGCCACGGCGACCGATGCGGTGGCGACGAGAAAAGCGACGAGGCGAGCAGTGCGGATCATCGAACAGAGGCGTGGGGCAGCCTGAAGATTAGGCCAGGCGGGTGCAGAACATGTGACCGCGCCGTGTCTTCGCGTGCCGCGCGTCAGGTGAGCGTATGGACCCCGCTTTCGGGGCATCGTCGGCAGAGCAGGCCTGGCGCGTAGCTTCGGCCGTTCGCTCCCCGCCCGATGCGCCGCTTCGCTTCCGTCCTGTTCGTGCTCGCCACGTCGACGCTTACGGCGTGCGCCGGGTCGGCGCCGGTAGCTGTCGCACCGGCGCCCCAGCCTCCTCGCCCGGCGCCGCAACCTGTTCCCCCGGCGGTGCCGCCGCCCCCGGCACCCGTGGCCGTGGTGGTGCCGCCGGCGCCGCCTGCGCAGGCCCCGCGCGGGACCGTTCAGGCCCGCACCCACTATGCGGAGGCCGACGTGACCGAGTGGTTGCTTACCAACGGCGCGACAGTCGTGTTCAAGCCGCTCCCCAACGGTGGCTCGGTCGATCTACTGGCGTTTCGCCGCACCACCGATCCGGCCACGCTCGCGCCCTGCGAAGCGAAGGCGACCCTGCGCCGCCCGGCCGATGAGCTCTCGGGCCTGTTTGACACGTCGCTCGGCCGAGGCGCCGTCTACGTTGTCGTGGGCGACGCCCGGCCGGGCGACGTGGAGCAGGCGGCCGCTCGTCTGCTCACGCGCGTCGATAGCTCGCCCCGGTGTGCGGATGATGCTGACCAAATGCGGTCCTACACCGTCGCCGCAGGTCCCGAGACGGATGCGACCTTCGCGGTTCTGGCCGAACTGCTATCCGGGCCGACCAGAACGACTCGGGACGCGTGGACGGGCACGACGACTCTGTGGACCGATGCCCGAATTACCCAATTCCGCCCGACGGCTGCCCAGGTGGCTGCCGCCCGCGCGGCCGTCACCGAGCGCCTCGCCGAATCGCCCGCCTTCTGGACCGAAGCCCTTGCCGACCTCTACCGAACCGAGGACGACTTGCGCCCGACCCGCGACCCGGCATTCGTCGCCCGGTTCGCCACTCGCGTCGCCCGTGTGAGCGCGCAGAGCGTCTCGGACCTTGCCTCCCGCCTCGCCGCCTCCCAGTGACGCCCATGCCCACGCCCGTTCTCACCGAGGCCGACCTCGCACGCGTCGAAGCGGCCGTCGCGTCTGCCGAGCGCCGCACGTCGGGCGAGATCGTGCCGCTGATCGTCCGCCACTCGGACGACTACGACGTGGCCATCTGGCGCGCCGCGGCCGCGGGAGCGCTCGTCGGGACAGGGATCGAACTGGCCGTGGCGGCGCTCTACGACGGCTGGAGCCTGTCGTGGATGACGTCGTCATGGGCGCTTGCCGGCGCGTCGGTTGCGGGCGGCATCGTTGGTGCGTTG
>DASVSE010000036.1:0-4273 GCA_036388235.1 Rubricoccaceae bacterium
GCTTCTCGCCCTTCTCGCCTGACCTCTGCCATGCGCCGCCTGCTCGCTCTGCTCGTCCTCGTCGCGCTCGCTCCGGCGGGCCTCGCCCAGACCGTGGCTCAGGAGACGCCCACCGACCCGGTCGTGCTCGTCGTCCACGGCGGCGCCGGGGCATTGCGCCGCGGCGGCTACACGCCCGAGCAGGACGCGGCCCTCCGCGCGGCCATCGCCGACGCGCTCCGGGCCGGTCACGCTGTTCTCGCCGAGGGCCGTCCCGCCCTCGACGCCGTTCAGACGGCGATCGAGCTCCTCGAAGACGACCCGCTGTTCAACGCCGGCCGCGGCGCCGTCCTCGCGGCGGATGGAACGGCCCGCCACGACGCCTCGGTCATGGACGGCGCGACCGGAATGGCCGGGGCGTCGGCGGGCACACGGACGGTTCGGCATCCGATTCGCCTTGCCCGCACGGTCATGGAGCGCTCGCCGCACGTGATGCTAGCTGGCGATGGTGCCGAGACCTTCGCTCGCGAGAACGGGCTCGAGACGATGCCGCCCGAGTGGTTCGTCACGCCCCGCGCCCGGGCCGCCCTCGACGCCGTGCAGGCCCGCGAGCGGTCTGAGTCCGGCGCGGTCATGCCCGGCACGCAGCCCGAGCCGTGGCAGATGATGGGCACCGTCGGCGCCGTCGCGCTCGACGCGGCCGGGCACCTCGCCGCCGGCACCTCGACGGGCGGCATGACGAACAAGCGGTGGGACCGCATCGGCGACACGCCGGTCCTCGGCGCGGGCACGTTCGCTCGCGACTCAACGGTCGGCGTGAGCGCGACGGGCCACGGCGAGTTCTTTATCCGCCTCAGCATCGCCCACGATATCCACGCGCGCGTGGCCTACCTCGGCGAGACGGCGGCGCAGGCCGCCGACCACGTCATCAATGAGACCCTGACCAGAGCCGGCGGCACGGGCGGCGTGATCGTCCTCGATCGCGAGGGCCACGCCGCGACCCCGTTCAACACGTCGGGCATGATCCGCGGGACGGTGACGCGCAGCGGGCGCGTCGAGACGGCGATCTACTCGGACGAGCCCCTCGGGCAGGCGGCTGGCCGGCCATCGCCCGCGCCGTGACTGCTCTTGGGGCATCTTGAACGGATCCCGGACCTACCGGCGCCACGCCTAACGGACGACCACGAGGCGCAGCGCCGAGGCGTCCGGGACGACGGCGAAGTACGTTCCCGGCGGGACGTCGGGCACGCGGACCGTTGCCTGCGAGGCGCCGGCGGGGACGGTCCACTCGGCGACGCGGCGCCCCAGCAGGTCCACAAGCGAGACGGTCACGGCCTCCTGCACGCCCGACGCGACCGTCAACGCCAAGGACCGGCCCGGGCGCGCGACGTTCGGCGTGAGGCGCCACGCGGTCGGTACGCCCGGGGCGGGCGCCTCGGTATTGGTCGCGGAAAAGGCGCCCACGGCGTCGACCACCCCCCAGCCGAGTTCATTGGTCGGGCTGGCGGACTGGCTGGCCGTCCGGCGGAGTGCGTTGCGGACCTGGATCGGCGTCAGGCTCGGGCGGGCGCCGAGCATCTGCGCGACGACGCCCGCCACCATCGGCGCGGCATACGAGGTCCCATTCCCGAACTGCTGTCCGCCACCCGGCTCGGCGACGTAGACGTTCACGCCGAGGGCGGCCACGTCGGGCTTGATGCGGCCGTCAAAGGTCGGCCCGACCGACGAGAAGCTCGCCCGCGTGCCTCCGCTCGTCGCTGCGCCGACCGTAATGACCGAGTCGGCGTCGGCCGGGGCGGTGATGTAGCGCCACGACCCGTTGCCCTCGTTGCCCGCCGCGACGACGACGGCGACGCCGAGCGAGACCGCCATGTCGGCCGCGCGTGTGACGAGCGTCGTGTTGCCGTCCATGTCGGCATACGTAAAGTCGCCCTGTCCCGGGTCAAAGACGCTGTAGCCCAGCGAGACGCTCACGACGTCGGCGCCCTGCGCCTCCATCCATTCCAAGCCCTCGACGAACGCGTCTTCCTCGGCGTGCGTCTCGGTCGGGGCGAACTCGGTCGTCCCCGCCAGCACGCTCGCCTCGTGCGCCGGCCCGACGAGTTGCCCATCGCGCAGGCCCAAGGCGATGGAGCTGCACGCGAGCCCGTGGAAGTTCTCCTGCATCCCGCCGATAAAGTCCTGCACGCCCCGAAGGCGCCCACCAGCGGGGATGTGCGCCAGTGCCGGATGCCCAAAGTCGAATCGCGTATCCAGAATCCCGAAGAGGACGCCCGCCCCACGTCGCCCGGCCTCGATCGCCACGTCAGCACGGACGGCCTGGAGCTGAGCAGCGGAGGGGCCGTAGACGAGGACAGGCGAGAGGACCGGTGCGGCGAGTGGAGTCGCCGTGGGCTCGCCCTGCTCGGCAAGACGTGCCGTCCGGCGAACACTCTGGACGCCCGGAAGCGCTGCGACGGCCTCGGCCTGCGCGGGCGTGAGGTCGGCCGAGACGGCGCCGAGCCAGCGGCTCGTGTGGCGTGGCACGATGCCCATCGCGCCGAGCGCGTCAAGGACGACCGGGCTCACGCCACGGTCCGGGTGGGCCGGCGCATGGGCCGACCCTCGGAGGGCGCGGCGTGCCTCGGCACGTGGTGTCGGGGCGGTCGTCGCGCCGCCCTCGGTCCCGGCGACGATCCAGTAGCGGGCGGCGTCCTGCGCGTGCGCTGCAGGCAGGAGCGCGAGCACGAGCGCGAGCAGACACATCGGACGAGCAGTCATGGGGATCCAGTGGGGTGTGCAGAATGGTACGGCGCTCGCCCAGGGGTTACAAGGCGGCGCGCCCGCCCCGGCCGAAGCCAGAGCGGGCGCGCAGATCCGCCGAGCGAAATCCGTCGAGACGGGCCTAGCGGCGTCCGCGGCCGCGGTCCCGGTCGCCACCACCGCCACGGCGGTCGTCGCGGCCGCCGCGGTCGCCCTCCTCGCGCGGCGGGCGGTTGGCCCGGCGCTCGCGGTCGGCGGCCTTCTCCTCCTCGGTCATCTCGGGCAGGAAGGGCTTGCGCGTGACGCGCAGCTTGCCGCCGTCGCGGACCTCGATCAGCTGGACGTCGAGCTTGTCGCCGATCTGGACGATGTCCGCCGGGTCGTTGACGAAGCCGTGCGCCATCTCCGAGACGTGCAGCATGGCCTCCTTGCCCGGCATGATCTCCATGATCGCGCCGAAGGCGAGCAGGCTCTTGACCGTGCCCTGGTACGTCTCGCCCACCTCGGGCTGCGAGACGATGCCGCGGATGATGTCGACGGCGTGGTGCGCCATCTCCATGTTCGGCGCGGCGACGGTGACGTAGCCCTTGCCGTCGCGCTCCTCGATGTTGACCTGGGCGCCCGTGTCGGCCTGGATGCCCTTGATGATCTTGCCGCCGGGCCCGATGATGGCGCCGATAAAGTCCTGGTCGATGACGACCTGGATGAGGCGCGGAGCCGTGGGCGAGATCTCTTCGCGGGCCTCCGGCAGCGTCTTCGTCATCTCGCCGAGGATGTGCTTCCGGCCGGCCGCGGCCTGGTCGAGCGCCTGGCGCATGGTGTCCATGCTCAGCCCGTCGATCTTGATGTCCATCTGGCAGGCCGTGATGCCGTCCGCCGTGCCGCAGAGCTTGAAGTCCATGTCGCCGAGGTGGTCCTCGGTGCCCAGGATGTCGCTCAGGATGGCGATCCGGCCGTTCTCGCCGCCCTCGGCGATGAGGCCCATCGCGATGCCCGCAACGGGCTTCTGGAGCGGGACGCCCGCCGCCATGAGGGCCAGCGAGCCGCCGCAGACCGACGCCATCGACGACGAGCCGTTGCTCTCCAGGACGTCCGAGATGATGCGGACGGTGTAGGGGAACTCGTTCTCGTCCGGCATCATCACCTTGAGCGCGCGCTCGGCGAGGTTGCCGTGGCCGATCTCGCGGCGGCCGGGCCCGCGGAGAAACTTGGTCTCGCCGACCGAGAAGGGCGGGAAGTTGTAGTGCAGGTAGAACCGCTTGTCGACCTGGTCGAACAGCTGGTCGATGGCCTGGACGTCGCGGCCGGTCCCGAGCGTGACCTGGACGAGCGTCTGGGTCTCGCCGCGCGTGAACACGGCCGAGCCGTGGACGCGGGGGAGGTAGTCGACCTCGGACCAGATCGAGCGGACCTCGTCGGTCTTGCGGCCGTCGAGGCGGAGGCCCTCGGCGAGGATCATCTCGCGCATGACGCGGCTCTCGGCCTCACCGAACGCGTTCTTGACGTCCGAGACGGAGAAGCCGTCGGCCGTCTTCTCGCGCAGGCGTGCGGG
>DASVSE010000037.1:0-2229 GCA_036388235.1 Rubricoccaceae bacterium
GCGCACCGCTGCACCGTCCGGACGGCGCCTCGCTCGGCTGGGTAGAGCCGCTACGCCTCGGCGTCGTGGAAGACGAGGCAGGCGGCGCCGAGGAGGGCGACGTCGTTGCCGCGCGTCTCCTGGACGACCTTCAGGCCGTCGCGCATGGCGGGCATGACCGAGCGGCGGAGGGCGTCGCGGGCCGGCTCCAGAATCCAATCGCCGGCAGCCGAGACGCCGCCGCCGACGACGACCGTGCGGATGTCGAGCAGGTTCACGGCCGACGCGAGGGCGCAGCCAAGCTTGTGGCCGGCCCATGCGAGGGTCTCGGCCGCAGCGGCGTCGCCAGCCTCGGCGGCGGCCGTGAGCGCGTGCGGCGTGAGGTTTTCGAGATCGGCTCCGGCCGTCGCGTACAGGCTCGTCGGGCGCGTGCGGAGGCGGTCGCGGGCGTGCTCGCTGAGGTAGCGCTGCCCGAGGTAAGCCTCGGCCGCTCCGGCGACGCCGGCGCGCGAGTAGGGCCCGTCGTAGTCGACCGAGATGTGGCCGATCTCGCCGGCCGCGCCCGTCGTGCCGCGGAAGACGCGCCGGTCGATCACGATGGCGCCGCCGACGCCCGTCCCGAGGGTGACCATGAGGAACGTGCCGTAGGCGTGCCCGGCGCCGTAGTGCGCAGACCCGAGGCCGGCGACGTTGGCGTCGTTGTCGGCGAGGATGGGGCCGTCGAGCGTGAGCGTGCGCTGGTCGAGGCGCGGCCGGAGGCGGTCCGGGAGGTGGACGCGTTCCCAGCCGGGGAAATTGGTCATGTGCGGGACCGTGGCGCGGTCCAGCGCGACGGTGCCCGGGGCGCCGATGCCGACGCCGAGGAGGCGGGCGCCGTCGGGGAGGTGGCCGGCGACGCGCGCGATGCCGTCCGCGATGCGGTCGAGGACGCGCTCGGTCCCGCCGTCGGCGTCGGTCGGGACCGAGAGGCGGTGCACGATGGCGCCGTCGCGGTCCACGAGGGCGACCTTGAGGTTGGTCCCGCCGAGGTCGACGCCGACGGCGAACGCGGTCCCGTCCGGCATGCGTCAGTCGGCGGGCGCTGGGGCCGGGGCGTCGGGCTCGACGCTCCAGAGGTCCGGGCCGCCGTCGTCGAGGACGCGGTAGACGGTCTCGCCGGGGCGGCGCATGCCGTACTGCTCGCGGGCGACGGTCTCGACGGTCTCGGGGTCGAGGCCGCGCGCGATGCGGGCCTCGATCTCGGCGTTGGCCGCGGCCATGGCCGCGTTCTCGTCGCTGATGCGGCCAAGCTCGTGGGCGTACTGCGCGCGGCGGAGCAGGCTGTGGCTGTCGAAAAAGGCGACCCAGACGGCGAGCGCGGCGAGGCCGGTCGCGACGAGGCGGGAGCGGAGCGTGCGGGTCATGGCCGGGGGGAGCGATCGGGGACAAGGTACGGGGTTTGGGGATCCTGGCGCGATAGACGCCAGGACCCCGAGCCCCGACCCGGGCTCAGAAGCGGAACGCGTCCATGCCGGGGTAGACGGCCGCGGCGCCGAGCAGCTCCTCGATGCGGAGGAGCTGGTTGTACTTCGCGAGGCGGTCCGAGCGGCTCGCCGAGCCGGTCTTGATCTGGCCCGAGCCCGCCGCGACGGCGAGGTCGGCAATCGTCGTGTCCTCGGTCTCGCCCGAGCGGTGGCTGAGGACGGACGCGTAGCCGAAGCGGTGGGCGAGTTCGACAGCCTCCATCGTCTCCGTGAGCGTGCCGATCTGGTTCGGCTTGATGAGGATCGCGTTGGCGACCGACTCGTCGATGCCGCGCTGCAGGCGCGTCGTGTTGGTCACGAAGAGGTCGTCGCCGACGAGCTGGATGCGGTCGCCGACGGCCTCGGTGAGCGCGGCCCAGCCGGCCCAGTCGTTCTCGTCGAGGGCGTCCTCAATGGAGACGATGGGGTAGTCCTCGACCCACTTGGTCCAGTACGCGACCATCTCCTCGGACGAGACGGGCACGCCGGGCTTGGACTTGTAGAACGAGTACGATCCGTCCTCGAACATCTCGGAGGCGGCCGGGTCGAGCGCGATGGAGAGGTCCTTGCCGGCGGTGTAGCCCGCCTTGCCGATGGCCTCGACGCACAGCTCGATGGCTTCCTCGTTCGAGCGCAGGTTCGGCGCGAAGCCGCCCTCGTCGCCGACGGCCGTCGAGTAGCCCTTGGCTTTGAGGATGCCTTTGAGGGCATGGAACGTCTCGACGCCCATCCGGAGCCCTTCGGAGAA
>DASVSE010000038.1:0-7066 GCA_036388235.1 Rubricoccaceae bacterium
ACTTCTCGATGCGCAACAGCCCGCTCACGACGCCGGACGGGCTCACGGACACGCGCGCGCTCTACGGCTTCGCCACGGCGATCCTGAAGCTGCTCGAAGACCACGCGCCCGAGCATATCGCCGTCGTCTTCGACGCCCTCACGGGTGGCCCGAACTTCCGCCAGGAGGCCTTCGCGGACTACAAGGGCCACCGCCCGCCGATGCCGGACGGCATCAAGGGCGCGCTCCCGTACATCAAGCGCTTCGTCGAGGCGCTCGACATCCCGGTCCTCGAAGTCGAAGGCGTCGAGGCGGACGACGTCATCGGGACGCTCGCGCGGCGCGCCCAGACCGAGGACGTCGACGTCGTGATCTTCTCGCCCGACAAAGACTTCCGCCAGTTGCTCGCCGACCGGACGGTTCCGGCCGCGGGCGAGTCCGGCCGCGGGGCGGTCCACATGCTGCGCCCGCCGTACCAGGGCGAGGCCTTCGACCGCGAGACGCCGGCCACCTTCCGCGAGCGCTACGGCGGCCTCGACCCCGAGCAGTTCGTGGACCTGCTCGCGCTCATGGGCGACACCGCCGACAATGTCCCCGGCGTGCCGGGCATCGGCGAGAAGACGGCCGTCGGCCTGATTGCGACCTACGGGACCGTCGAGAACCTGCTCGGCAACGCGGCGAACGTGAAGGGCAAGAAGGCGCAGGAGGGCCTGACGAACCACGCCGACGACGCGCGCCTCTCCAAGCACCTCGTCTGCATCGAGACGAATGTGCCGCTCACAGGGCCGGACGGCGGGCCGCTCGACTGGCACACGCTCCGGCGGACCGAGCCTGACCTCGCGGCGGTCAACGCCCTCTTTGACGAGGTTGGCTTTGGCGGGCGCCTCCGCGCGCGCGTCAAGGACTACGCCGAGGGCCGCGCACGCACGACGCGTCAGACCGTCCTCCCGGACGACGACCCGTCGCTGTCGTTCGACTTCGGCCCGTACATCCCCGTCACCGCGATGGGCGAGGCCGGTGTCGACTACACGACCGTCCACGACCGCGACAGCCTCCCGCTCGCCGCGGCCGTCGGGACCGACGTGCTGTCGTTCGATACCGAGACGACGAGCATCGAGTCGATGGAGGCCGAACTCGTCGGCATCGCCCTCTCGGACCACGAGGAGTCCGCCGTCTACGTCCCGACGCCGCTCCCCGACGGCACGCCAACCGACGTCGCCGTCGATGCGGTCCGGGCGCGCTTGGAAGACCCGGACCTGCTCAAGGTCGGGCACAACGTCAAGTACGACCTCGTCGTGATGTCGCGCCACGGCGTGCGCGTGCAGGGCCCGATCTTCGACACGATGATCGCGCACTACCTCATCAACCCCGAGGCGAGCCACAAAATGGACGACGTCTCGTCGTTCTACCTCAACTACCGCCCGCAACCGATCACGGACCTTATCGGGACCGGCAAAAACGCGCTCTCGATGCGCGACGTGCCCGTCGAGGACGTCGGGCCGTACGCCTGCGAGGATGCGGACGTGGCGCTGCGGCTGATGCCCGTCCTGCGCGAGAAGCTCCGTGAGATGGACGCCGAGCCCGACGGCGAGGGCGGCTTTACGGGTGGCGGGCGCGTGCTGGAGATCGCCGAGACGATGGAGTTCCCCCTCGTCCCGGTCCTAGCCGACATGGAGATGGCCGGCGTCAAGATCGACGAGCGCGTCCTCGCCGACATCCGCGTCGGCCTCGACGCGACGCTGGCGGACCTCGAGACGAAGATCGCCGAGGCGGCCGGCCGCCGGTTCACGATCGGCTCGACGCAGCAGCTCGCCGAAGTCCTGTTCAACCCGCCACCCACGGACGAAGCGCGCGAGGCGGCGCGCGTGTGGCAGGAGGAGGTGGACAGCCCGCTCTCCAGCAAGACCAAAAAACAGCTCAAGGACGAGGCGCCGACGTTCGGGCTCGGCCTCAAGCCGCTCTCGAAGACAAGCACGGGCCGCCCGAGCACGGACGAGAACGCCCTGACGGAGCTCGCCAAGGAGCACGCGCTCCCGGCCCTCGTCCTCGACTGGCGCAAGGTCTCGAAGCTCAAGAGCACGTACGTTGACCGCCTGCCCGAACTGATCCACCCCGAGACGGGGCGCGTCCACACCAACTTCAACCAGACGATCGCGGCGACCGGCCGCCTGTCGTCGTCCAGCCCGAACCTCCAAAACATCCCGATCCGGACCGAGGTCGGCCGCGAGATTCGCCGCGCGTTTGTCGCCGAGCCGGGCCATGTACTCCTTTCGGCCGACTATGCGCAGATTGAGCTGCGCATCCTCGCGCACCTCTCGATGGACGCTGGGCTCGTCGAGGCGTTCGAGAGTGGGCAGGACATCCACACGGCGACGGGCGCGCGCGTCTTCGGCGTGCCTTACGAGTCGGTCACGCGCGAGCAGCGAGACCGCGTGAAGCAGGTCAACTACGGCATCCCGTACGGCATCTCGGCCTTTGGGCTCGCCAACCGCCTGCGGATCACGAACGCCGAGGCGCAGGAGCTCATCAACGAGTACCGCGCCGCCTACCCCGGCGTCATCCAGACGCTCGACGGCATCCTCCAGGACGCCCGCCGGACGGGCTACGTCGAGACGCTTCTCGGGCGCCGCCGGTACGTCCCACAGATCACGTCCCGCAACCCGAACGACCGCGCCTACGCCGAGCGCATCGCGATCAACATGCCGATCCAGGGCACGCAGGCGGACATGATCAAGCTCGCGATGATCGCCATCCACGGCCGCCTCGCGGACGAAGGCCTGAAGGCGCGGATGATCCTGCAGGTCCACGACGAGCTCGTGTTCGAGGTCCCCGATGCCGAGGTCGAGGCTGTCTCGGCGCTCGTGACCGACGAGATGCAGCGCGCGCTCCCGCTCGACGTGCCGATCATGGTCGGCCTCGGGACGGCCCTCAACTGGCTCGACGCGCACTGATCGTTTCAGCTATCCGAAATTGACAATTAGGTCTTTTCCAAGTTCAACCCCGGCCACTTCTGCGGCGAGGGTGACAATCGAAAACATGCTCCGATAGCTGTAGTGCGTACCTAGAAATACGCTAGGCCCAACCTCGGTCACGTTCCCAGTAATTATTTCTGGATGGCCTGGGTAGAGCTCCTCAGGCGAATGAGACAAGTAGCGCCTGACTCTTCCGTGGGACGGAAGGGAAATGAACCGGTCGAAAAACGACGGGTCTCTTTCCTGGAGTGCTTTGAAAACCCCTGCTAAAACTTCCCGGCCCTTCTCGCCTGGATAAAACTGGCCATTCAGCGTGAAGCCCCGTCTGCTGAGGCCGGAATCACTTGGAGTAAATAAAGGTTTGGACTCAGCTTGTTCAATCGCTGGAACGTTGATCTGTGATGTTGCTTTATTCTGCGGTGCGGGAAGCGAGCGGTCTTTCGGGTGAAGCGATGCAAGGAAGGCTGCCACATCCGTCGTGTCAGGCTGAAAGCCGCAGGCGCTTTCGACCTCGGCCGCGAGCAGATCCGCGAGGCGCGGCTCGGCGACGAGATTCGCCCACGCCTGTGGGATGGCCGCTTCGGCGCCCTTTCGCTGTCGCGAGCGCTTGTGGTCGCTTCGGGCCCGCTCCTCGGCCGCGCCGCTCTCGACCGCTTCCCGTGCGAGATAGCGGGTCAGCCGCTCGGCACTTTCGTCGGGCTCGCGCTCCAACAGGTCGAGCAGGTAGACCCGGCGGTCGTCGTAGCTCCCCTGTAGGGACGGCACGTAGAAATGCCACGTCCCGCCATCCGTCAGGACGGCGAACGGGACGCCCTCGTGGAAGGCATACTCGAACAGCTGGCGGTCGGCGCGGCCCATCATGCCGGGCTGCTTGACCTCGATAAACACGGCGGGCGTCCCGCGCGTGAGCAGTGCGAAATCGACGCGGCGCCCTTCGACCCGGTACTCCGGGTAGACCTGGGCGGGATCGAACGCGGACCACCCCAGCGCGTCGATAATCGGCAGCACGACCCCGTTGCTTACGGAGGCCTCGTTGCCGAGCGACCCGTCGAGAAGGCGTTGGCGGGCGGCGCGGATTCGGTCGGTCAGCAGCATCGCGAAAGGTACGTGCCCAAGTCTGGGCTCAGAACACGCCGCCTTTGCCCCACGAGAGCTTGTCGCGGAGCGTCGCAAACACGTCGCGGCCGGGCAGGGTGACGAGGCGGACCGTGCCCGCCGAGCGCGTCACGCGGATCGACACGTCGGCATGGCCAGGCACGAGGGCGGACATGCCATCGACGGCGAACGCGAACGCGTCGTCGCGGGTGACGACGCGCAGGTCGAGCGTGCACGACGCCGGGAGCACGATCGGCCGCGCGGTCAGCGTGTGCGGGGCGATCGGCGCCACGACGACGACGTCCGTCTCGGGCACGCCCGGCACGACGATCGGGCCGCCGACCGAGAGTGCGTATGCCGTCGAGCCTGTCGGCGTGGCCACGACCAAGCCGTCGGCCCAGTAGGTGTTGAGGTAGAGCCCGTCGACGGTCGCCTCGATCTGGATCATCGAGGTCGTGCCGGACTTGTCCATCACCACGTCGTTGAGCGCCCACGCCGGTACGCCAGGCGCGTCGGCGCCGCTCAGCGTCACGTCCAGCGTCGTCCGCTCCTCGACCGTGTAGTCCCCCGCGACGACGCGCGCCAGGACATCCGTCACCTCGCCGACATCGGCGCGCGTGAGGTAGCCCAGACGGCCGACATTGACGCCGAGGATCGGCGGGCCGGGCGTGCCCGCGCGGTGCGCCGAGCGCAAGACCGTCCCGTCGCCGCCGAACGACAGCAGCACGTCCACGCCCGCGACGGGCTCGTCGGTCGCAGCCGCCGCGTGCTCGGGCGTCGCGAGGCCGAGGGCGTCGAGGCCGTCCGCGAGCGGGCGGTCGAGGCGGTAGTTGAGGCCATGGGCCGCGAGCCACGCCGTCGTCTGGGCGAGGGCGGGCCAGAGGGCGTCTTTGGTCGCGTTGCCGGTGATGCCGAACGTCATGGAGGAGAGGGCGGGGCGGCGAACGTACCCCGGAGGCCCGGCGCGGTGCCCGTCGCGGACGCTCGATCGCAAGGCGAGGCGGAAAGCGCTTGCGAAAGCCGGCGCTGTGTCGGATTCTGCACCGCCCTGCCGCCCTGCCCATGCGTTCCTCCTCGCTTCGCCTCGCCGGACTCGCCGGCGCCCTCGCCCTCGCGGTCGTCGCGGCGTATGCGCCGCCGGCTCCGGCCGCCTCGCCCGTGGGAGCACGGACCGTGCTCCCAGACTCGGTCTGGACGTGGCCCGAGCGCAGCCAGAACCTCCGCGTGCTCCCGGATACGACATCGGCTGCGACGCTCCGCCGCACGATGCAGGGCTTTACGCGCGCGCTCGGCGTGCGGTGCTCCGAGTGCCACGTCGGCAGCGGGCGTGACTTCCGGACGTGGGACTTTGCGTCGGACGCGAAGCCGCACAAGGAGGTCGCGCGGGGCATGATGCGCATGACGGCCGAGCTCAACACGCGCCTCGTCCCGGCCGCCCTCAGCGTGCACGCGCACCCGGCTCCCGCTGCGGCCGAGCCCGCCGCGGTGCACCGCCACGCCGACGGCCGGGAGCACGTCCACCGGCCCGCGGCGGCACGCGCGGCCGCTCCGGAGCACGCCGCATCTGCGGAGCCTACGCCGGAGCCAGCTGCGACGCTCGTCTCGTGCTGGACGTGCCACCGCGGACAGTCGCGCCCCGACACGCAGCCGACCGATTCTCCCTGACCTCTCCGACCCGATGCCCACGCTCTCCCGCCCGTCGTCCGACACGCGCCACCTCTCGGCAGGCCGCGCCCTCGCCCTGTTCATCCTCTACACGATTGCCTTCGCCGTCGGTGGCGGCCTCGCGGCCGGCATTATGGCGTTCGTCTTCGACTCCGTCGCGACGGGCAGCTACGACTCGAACCTGTACGCGATCACCTTCGGCGTGACGGGCTTTATCGCGTACCGGCTCGCACAGCGTGTTGCGGAGGGCTAGCACGGCCGAGGCGGTGCGCGGCGTCTCTCGTATCGAAGGTTAGACCGACGCCTCCGGCGAGTCTTGGCGCGCACACCCCCTGCCGCCATGCTGTCGAGAGTCTGGAGCGCCGCCGTCGTCGGCGTGGACGCGCTGCCCATCGAAATCGAGACCCACTCGGAGCCTAACATTCCGCGGTGGACCGTCGTCGGGTTGCCGGACGGGGCCGTGCGCGAGAGCCGCGACCGCGTCTGGGCCGCGCTCAAGAACAGCGGGCTGCCCGTCCCGCGTGGCGCCGTCACCGTCAACCTCGCCCCGGCCGACGTCCGCAAGGAAGGATCGGCATACGATCTCCCGATGGCGCTCGGGCTCCTCGCGGCCGAGCCGAGCAACAGCGGCGCAAGGGCAATCGAGCAGGGGGTCCTCGACGAACTCGCCATCGTCGGCGAACTGGGCCTCGACGGCGCCGTCCGGCCCGTCCGAGGCGTGCTTCCGATGGCCGTCGGGGCGCTCGCAGACGGGCGGCGGGGCATCGTCGTGCCGGCCGAGAATGCCGCCGAGGCAGCGGTCGTCGAGGGCCTCGACGTGTACCCCGTCGCCACGCTCCGCGAGGCAGTCGAACTGCTGACGGTTCGAAACGGGCGCGGGGAGCGGGCCGTCGCGCAGCCGTTCGTGGCCGGCGACGGCCTCGCTGGCGGGCCGGACTTTGCCGACGTGCGCGGGCAGGCGTTCGTCAAGCGGGCGCTCGAAGTGGCGGCCGCCGGTGGGCACAACGCGCTCCTCATCGGTCCGCCGGGCGCGGGCAAGACGATGCTCGCGCGCCGCCTCCCGACCATCCTCCCGCCCCTCACGGCCGCCGAGGCGCTCGAAACGACCAAGATCCTGTCCGTCGGCGGACGCCTCAATGGCTACGCGCGGCAGGGACTCGTGAGCGTGAGGCCGTTCCGCTCGCCGCACCACACGATCTCCAACGCTGGCCTCTGCGGCGGCGGATCCACGCCCGCCCCCGGCGAGATCTCGCTCGCGCACAACGGCGTCCTGTTTCTCGACGAGCTGCCCGAGTTCGACCGGGCCGTGCTCGAAGAGCTGAGGCAGCCGCTCGAAGAGGGCGAAGAGACCATTG
>DASVSE010000039.1:0-13272 GCA_036388235.1 Rubricoccaceae bacterium
TCGGCGGGCGGATCCTACTCCGGGGACTTCGACACGCACGAGGCGTCGATGCGCTCGGACTACGAGAGCCGGTATGGCAACTCGGGCGACAGCGCGTGGGACGATGTGAAGGACGCCGTCCGCCACGGCTACACCCGCGCCAAGAACGCGGTCTCTTAATCCTACCCCGGGTTACCGAGTGCGCAGAAGGCGCCGGGACATGCGTCCCGGCGCCTTCTGGCGTTTACTGGCTCGGCGCACCGAGGCGACTAACCTCTGATCTCCAGCTCCGGAAGTCTTCGAGTCTGGCCCGAGCGTCCCGTGCCGTGGCCGGTATCTTGGCTCAGCAGTCGGGGAGAGGCCCCACTGCCCATCCTCAGCCAGCCCCTTCCCATGACGGAGCCCTTTACGCGCGTCGGCGCCCTTTCTCAGCACGTCGGCGAACGCGTGACGCTCAATGGCTGGCTCTACAACGCCCGCGCCTCCAAAGGCCTCGCGTTCCTCGTGATGCGAGACGGCTCGGGCCTCGTCCAGATCGTCGTGAACGAGCAGACGGTCGGCGCAGAGGCGTTTGCTGCGGCCACGTCGCTCACCCAGGAGAGTGCGTTTCGCGTCGAGGGCACCGTCAAGGCGGACGAGCGGCAGTCCGGCGGCGTCGAGGTCCAGGCCGAGACGCTCACCGTCCTCTCCATCGCCGACCCGTATCCGATCACGCCCAAGGAGCACGGCGTCGAGTTTCTCATGGACCGCCGGCACCTCTGGCTGCGCAGCCAGCGCCAGTGGGCCGCCCTGCGCGTCCGCAACCGGATCATCGTCTCCATCCACGCCTACTTCCAGGGCGAGGGCTTCGTCCAGATGGACGCGCCGATCCTGACAGGCAACGCCGTCGAGGGCACGTCCACGCTGTTCGAGCTCGACTACTTCGGCGAGCCCGCGTACCTCACGCAGTCTGGCCAGCTGCACGGCGAGGCCATGGCGATGGCCTTCGGGAAAGTCTATACGTTTGGGCCAACGTTCAGGGCGGAAAAATCGAAGACCCGCCGCCACCTCACGGAGTTCTGGATGATCGAACCCGAGATGGCGTTCTACGACCTCGACATGAACATGCAGGTCGTCGAGGAACTGCTCGCGCGCATCGTCACGGACGTTCTCGCCGAGTGCCGACCCGAGCTCGCCATTCTGGGCCGCGATACGGGCAAGCTCGAGGCCGCGCTCCAGACGCCGTTCCCACGTCTGACCTACACCGAGGCCGTCGAGTTGCTCACGAGCGCCGCCTCGCAGAACCTCCTCGACGCCGAGGAAGCCGGGCTCGAAGACCAGAAGGTTGAGCTGGAGCGCGAGCGCACTGCCAACCGAGTCCGCCACGGGACGGCCAAGGCCGGCGAGAAGCGCCGCATCGACGCCCGCGAGATCGAGATCACGGGCCGTCTGACGGAGATCGACGAGACGCTCCGGTACCTGCCCGAATGGCGCGAATCTGCGCGCACGTTCGAGTGGGGCGCCGACCTCGGCGGGTCGGACGAAACCGTGCTCACGCGCCACTTCCAGACGCCGATCATCGTCCACCGCTACCCCGCCGCCGTCAAGGCGTTCTACATGAAGCGCGACCCCGAGGACGACCGCCTCGCGCTCGGCATGGACGTGCTCGCACCCGAGGGCTACGGCGAGATCGTGGGGGGCGGGGAGCGCGCGACCGATCTCGCGTTCCTCAAGGCGCAGGTGGCCGCCCACGGCCTGCCCGAGTCTGCCTTCGACTGGTACTTCGATCTGCGTCGCTTCGGGTCGGTCCCGCACTCGGGCTTCGGGCTCGGGTTGGAGCGGACCGTTGCGTACGTCTGCGGGCTGCCTCACGTCCGCGAGACGGGCCCGTTCCCCCGCCTGCTGGGCCGCCTCCACCCCTAGTCTCTTCCCTTCAGCCGGCTCCGCCGGACCCCATGGCTCGCCTTCTTTTCCTCGCTCTGCTCGTCACGGGCACGGCGTCTGCCCAGACGCTCTCGCTCACCCCACCCACGAGCGGCCCCCGCACCATCACGGTCCAGGGCCAGGGCGAAGCTTCCGCCGCCGCCGACCACGCCCGCCTTCGCTTCCAGGTCGTCACCGAAGGCGCGACGCTCGACGAAGCGCTCCGACTGCACGAGACCGAGGTCGCTCGCGTCCAGGGCCTGCTCCGAGACGCCGGCGTCCCCGACGCGCGCGTGACGCTGGACCGGGTCGCTGTCGGCGACGACGAGGAGGACGGACCCGTCTATGGTGCTGACGACGCGAGTGAAATCGTCCGCGTTACCCGCGCCGTCACGGCTGAGATTGACGACCTCGACACTGTCGACGGCCTGGTCGGTCAGCTTGCCTCACGGCAGGGCGACGACGCGCTGACGACGCAGATGCGCTCGGTCGTCGTGTCGTTCGAGCGCCGCGACGTGACAGGCCTTCGAGAGACGGCCCTCCGCGATGCCGTCCGCGACGCACGCCGCCGCGCCGACCTCACCGCGGAGGTCTCCGGCGTCCGCGTCGGGCGCGTGCTGAACGTGACCGAGGGCGGCGTCACGGGGACGATGTTCTTCTCGGGCCCGACCCCGGGCGCCGACCGCGTCGCGGCGATGATGGGCGGGATGATGGGGGGCGGCTCTGGGGCCCACGTCGAGTCGGCCCGGGTGATCGTGGTCTACGAGGTAGAGTAGCGGTGACAGTCGTTTAAACGCCACGAGGGCGCGCCCGAGAGACTCTCGGGCGCGCCCGCGTGGCAAAGACAGACGCCGCCTGCGGCTAGCGCATCATCGAGTGGTGGATCCGCTGGGCGCGGCGGAGGTGCTCCTCGACCATCGGCCGCGCGGCCGTGAGGTAGGCCCTCAGGCGCGCCTCGTCGGCATTCGGGATGAGCACGTTGTCGAGCATCGTCAGCGTGTGGCCATGGAGCGTGACCTGCGTCTCCATGTACATCATGTCCTGCGCCGTTCCGCTCGCCGCGCCGATCTTGCCGGCCTGAGCGGCTGCGTTCTGAGTCATCGACGCCGACACCTGGTTCTCACGCGGGGGAATCTCCAGCGCCATGCCCTGCTCGTTGAGCCGGGTGTGCATCGCGATCATGTCCTGAGCAAACTGGCGAACCTCGGCGTTCTGGGTTTCCCCGACGACCGCCTGGCTCGTGATGATTTCGCCCTCGTTGGACGTCATCGCAACGCGGAGGATTTCGGGATCGCTGAGCGTGGCCGTGGCGGCCATCGGGCCGGCCATCTGGCCCATGGTGCTGCACGCCGACAGGGCGACAACAGACAGAAGGAGAAGAGAGAGTCGCATCGGAGGGGAGGGAGGGGAAGGGGGCTACCGGGTGGTTGGGCTAGCACACCCGCCCGCGGGCCAGGTTGCGGCTCTCAGCTAGGTTGCGGGATCCCCTTACCATGCCTTCAGATTGGTCCGGTCCAACAGCCAAGGCACGTGCTGACGGTTCTCACCGCTCCGCCAAGGGGCTGTGCCGTCTGCGAACTGCTGACTCAAATCGCATCCCCGTCTGGTTTAGACGCCGGTGCTTCAGCCGATATTCGGCGAGATGCTCCACGCCCTCTCACCCCATTCGCCTGCCACCCGTCCGGCCCCCGATGTGGGAGCGGACCTGCACGCGCTCGTCGCAGACCTGCTGCCGCTGCGGCGCTGCCTGACAGGGAACGGCCTCCGCGCGACGCTCGCGCGCCTTGGGGAGGTGGTGCCCATCGAGACGACGGAAGTCCCGACCGGCGAAGCCGTCTTCGACTGGACGATACCGCCCGAGTGGCGCGTGCACGAGGCGCACCTCACGCTCCCGTCCGGACGCCGCGTCGCGGATTGGTCCGCGAGTCCGCTCCACCTCGTTCAATACAGCGGACCGGTCCGCGGGCGAATGGCGATGGACGCCCTGCGCCCACATCTGCACTCGCTCCCCGATCAGCCCCGCCTCGTCCCGTACCGGACGGCGTATTACGCGCCGACCTGGGGATTCTGCCTGGCACACGACGACCTGGATGCGATGTCAGCAGAGCTCGGCGACCGGGGCGAGGCCGAGGTCGTCATCGACGCCGACCTGTTCGACGGATCTCTGACCTACGGTGAGGCCGTCGTGCCGGGCGAGACTGAGGACGAGATCCTGATCTCGGCGCACGCATGCCACCCGGCGCTCGCCAACGACAACGCGAGTGCCCTCGCCGTTGCGGCCACGCTCGCGGCCGAGCGCCTTGCCGGCTCGCGCCGTCGCCACACCCTGCGCGTCCTGTTCGCGCCTGGGACGCTCGGCGCCGTCGCGTGGCTGAGCCGCAACCGCGCGCGATGGGGGCACATCCAGCACGGCCTCGTTCTCGCCAACCTCGGCGATGCGGGCGGCTTCACGTACAAGCAGACGCGCCGCGGGACGCTGGCCGCTCCGCTGGCGGTCGACCGCGCCGTGGCCCTCGCCCTCCGAGACGCCGGGCAGCCCCTCGACGTCCGCCCGTGGACGCCCGACGGCTACGACGAGCGCCAGTTCGGCTCGCCGGGGATCGATCTGCCCGTCGGGCGCCTCACGCGGACGCCCCACGGCGAGTACCCCGAGTACCACACGTCCGGCGACAGTCTTGCGCTCGTGCGGCCCGACGCGCTAGCCGGCTCGCTCGCCGTCCTCCGCGACACGCTCGCGGTCCTCGACGGAGACGGCCGCTACCAGAACCTTGCGCCGTTCGGCGAGCCGCAGCTCGGTCGCCGCGGTCTCTACGCTCCCATCGGTGGGATCGCAACCCCGCCGCAGGCGCAGGCCGCGCTGTCGTGGACGCTCGCCCTCGCCGACGGCGAGCACTCACTTCTGGATACGTCGGAGCGCAGTGCCCTCCCGTTCGGCGTCATCCGCACCGCCGCCGACCGCCTCCTCGCGGCCGACCTGCTTGCGCCCGCCGGCGCCCCGCTGCCATGAGCTACTCGCCGCCCGACCCGGAGCGCTGGGCGCGCTCGCGCGAGCACCAGGCCGCGATGCACCGCCTCGTCCCGGGCGGCGCGCACACCTACGCCCGCGGCGACGACCAGATGCCCGAGGCGATGCCCGTCGTGATTGCGCGCGGGCAGGGCTGCCGCGTCGAGGACATCGACGGCAACCGCTACATCGAATACGGGATGGGCCTGCGGGCCGTCACCCTCGGCCACGCCGAGCCGCGCGTGACGGCGGCGGCGGCCGAGTGGCTGAGCCGCGGCGTCGGCTTCTCGCGTCCCGCATCCATTGAGCGCGGGGCCGCGGAGACGTTTCTAGAGCTCATCTCGGGCGCCGAGCGGGTCAAGTTCTGCAAGGACGGGTCCTCGGCCACGACGGCAGCCGTCAAGCTCGCCCGCGCGGCGACGGGACGCGACATGGTCGCCGTCTGCATCGACCACCCGTTCCTGAGCCAGGACGACTGGTTTATCGGGACGACCGGCATGGACGCCGGCATCCCTCGCGCCGTCCGCGATCTCACGGTCCCATTCCCGTATGGAGACCTCGATGCCCTCACGGCCACGCTCGACGCCCACAACGTCGCGTGTGTCGTGATGGAGGCGACGCGGGGCGCCGACGACCCGACGGCCTACCTTCGCGCGGTCCAGGCGCTTTGCCGCGCCCGCGGCGTCGTGTTCGTCCTCGACGAGATGATCACCGGCTTCCGCTGGCACGCTCGCGGCGCCCAGGGACTCTATGGCCTCACGCCCGACCTCTCGACGTTCGGCAAGGCCCTCGCCAACGGCTTCTCGGTCAGCGCCCTCGCCGGCCGCGCGGACCTCATGGACCTCGGCGGCATGACGACCGACGCCGACCGCGTCTTTCTGCTCTCGTCCACGCATGGCGCCGAGACGCACGCGCTCGCCGCAGCCGTCGCCGCGATGACGATCACGCGCGACGAGGACACAGTTGGCACTATGGAGCGCGCCGGGGCGCGCCTGCGCCGCGGCGCCGAAGACGCCATTGCCGCCGCTGGCGTCGACGGGTTCGTCGGCATCGCCGGGCGCGACTCGAACCTGGTCTTTACGACGGCCGACGCCCACGGCCGCCCGAGCCAGCCGTACCGCACGCTGATGCTCCAGGAACTCACGCGGCGGGGCATTCTGGGCCCGAGCTTTGTCGTCTCGGCTGCCCACGACGACGACGCGGTCGACGAGACCGTCGACGCGTTTGCGGCTGCCTGCCGCGTCTACCATACCGCCCTCGACGCAGGGTCGGTCGAGCCGTTCGGTGTCGGCCGGCCCGTCCAGCCCGCGATCCGGCGCCAGAGCGGGACCGTCTGGACGGCTCCTGTGTCACCGGCATCCACCCGGCGCGATTCGCCTGGGCCCACGTTCTCCACCCACACACCTGCACCAAGCCCATGAAAGTTGTCCTGTTCTGCGGCGGCCAGGGGACCCGCATCCGCGACCACTCGGGCGTGCTTCCCAAGCCCATGGTGACCGTCGGCTACCGGCCGATCCTGTGGCACGTCATGAAGTACTACGCCCACCACGGCCACACG
This sequence comes from Rubricoccaceae bacterium, assembly GCA_036388235.1. Classification (GTDB taxonomy): domain Bacteria; phylum Bacteroidota; class Rhodothermia; order Rhodothermales; family Rubricoccaceae; genus DASVSE01. The sequence continues at coordinate 6,444 of DASVSE010000039.1, forward strand.
GACTTTATCCTGTGCCTCGGCCACGGCGCGGACCACATCAAGCGCTACTTCGTCGACTACGACGAGACCGTCTCCAACGACTTTGTGATGACCGGTGGGCGCGACGTCGAACTGCTCCGGTCCGACATCCACGACTGGCGCATCACGTTCGTCGACACGGGGTACGAGTCCACCGTGGGCGAGCGGCTGGCCGCGGTCCGCCCGTTCATCGACGGCGACGAGTGGTTTCTGGCCAACTACGCCGACGGCGTCTCGGACGTGCCGCTCGACGCCGTCATCGCCACGGCCCAGGCCTCGGGGCGCGCCGCGACATTCGTCGGCGTCCAGCCGAACTACACGAGCCACGTCGTCGTGGCCGACGACGCCGGGCGCGTGACCGACGTCCAGCACGTGAGCGAGATCGGCCTCCGCATCAACGGTGGCTTCTTTGTGATGAACCAGCGCGTGTTCGACTTTCTCCGCCCCGGCGAGGACCTGCTCGACGCGCCCGCACAGCGCATGCGCGCCGTAGACGAGCTCGGCATGTTCCGCCACGACGGCTTCTGGGCGTGCATGGACACGTTCAAGGAGAAGCAACTGCTCGAGGACATTTTCCTCCGCGGAGATGCCCCGTGGGAAGTCTGGAAGCCGCGCCACGGGTGGTCCGGTGATGGCCTCACGGGCGAGCCGCTGACGTTCGGTTAAGTGTTCGCCCTCCCCGACCATCTCGGCCGCGACGCGGCGCGCCCGCTTCGTGTGGTGTGCCTCGGCGCGCACGCGGACGACATCGAGATCGGGGCCGGCGGGACGCTTCTCCGATTGACCGCCGAGCGTCCCCACGTGCGCGTGCAGTGGATCGTCCTGTCGGGGGGCGAGACCGATCGCGAAGCCGAGGCCCGAGCGAGCGCAGCTGCCTTTCTCGCTAGCGCCGAACACGCCGGGGTCGAGGTCCATACGCTCCGCGATGGGCTCTTTCCGCAGGATGCCGAGGCGCTCCGAGCGCTGCTGCGCGCGCGCCGGGACGCCGAGCCTGCGGACCTGGTGCTGACGCACCGCCTCGATGATGCCCACCAAGACCACCGCGCCGTCGCGCAGGCGACGTGGCAGACGTTCCGCGGCACGCCTCAGATTGCGGCCTACGAGATTCCGAAGTGGGACGGCGACCTGGGACGCCCCAACGCTTATGTCGCACTCGACGACGCCACGGCTGCACGCAAGGCCGAGCTTCTCGGACGCCACTTTCCGAGTCAGGCCGGCAAACCCTGGTTCGACACCGAGACGTTTCTGGGCCTGATGCGCGTCCGTGGCGTGGAGGCGCAGGCCCGCTATGCTGAAGCGTTCGACTGTCCCAAGCTCGTCTGGCGATGAGACGCACGGCTGCGCTCCTGATTGGGCTCGTGCTGGCTTCGGGGTGCGAGGGCCGCGCCGAGCCGGTTCAGATTGTCGTGCCTGAACGGGCGTTCGAGATCGCCGCGTTTGGTCCCGCTGAGGCGCTGCCTGCCTGCCCGCCCGGAGAGGCGCGCGTTGAGCGGGGCTGCCAGTCCGTCTGGACCGCCTACACCTCGCCCGGCGGCCGGACGTTCTCCGTCGACGGGCGCACGGGTGACGATGCGGCCGACGGTTCGGCCGAGCGTCCGTGGCGCACGCTCAGCCGAGCGGCCGGCAGGCTCCTCCCCGGTGATGCCGTGGTCATCCGCGCCGGGACGTACCGCGAGACGCTTGCCCCGCGCGTCGGCGGGAGTGGGGCGGACGCGCGCGTCACCTTCGCTGCGTACCCGGGCGAGGCCGTCGTGATCTCCGGCGCCGACCGGGCCGATTCGGGCTGGACACTCGCCCCGCTGTCAAACGGGAGACGCGGATGGCGGCGCGCCTGGGGCGGGGAGGACGTCCGCCCGTATGCAGAGGGCGACTGGCACTTCCGCCGTCCCCTCGTCGTCGCGCGAGGCCACGTGCTTCGGCCTGTCCGGACGCTCGACGACCTCACGCCGGGGACGTTCACCGTCGAAGGGCCAGATGATGCTCCGACCGCCCTTGTCGCCCGCTTCGACGGCGATGCCGCCCCGAGCGCGGCCGGGCCCCTTGAAGTCGCGGTTCGGACGTACGGCATCCGCCCCGAGGGTGCGGACCCGTACGCCGCGTGTGGCAGCACCGAGACGCCGGGGTGGTTCCGGTTCGTCGGGCTCACGGTGCGGCACACGACCAACCGGGCACAGTGGGGGGCGGTCTGCGCGGGCAGCAGAGGCAGCCTCGTCGAAGAGGTCGCGGCAGAGTGGACGAGCGGAGCCGGCGTGGACGCCTCGGGTCAGCGCCATGTCTTTCAGCGCGTTCGCGCAGACCACAATGGGCAGATCGGCTGGGTCGGAGGCTGCACGGATTGCCTCATCGAGGACTCGCAGGCGGTCGGCAACAACTGGAAAGGGCACGACCCGTTTTGGGAGGCCGGCGGCGGCAAGTGGCACGCCACGCGCGGCACGACGATCCGCCGCCACTATGCCGCCGGAAACGTCGGCCCCGGGATCTGGCTCGACGGCGACAACGCCGACAACACGATTGAAGGCTGCCGCGTCGAGGGCAACACCATGGCGGGGATCATGCTGGAGCTAAACACGACGCGTACGCTCGTGCAGCACAACCTCGTGAGCGGCACGCGGCGGCTCGCGTGGACCGGAACGGGCATCCTGTCGCAGGCTGCCTCGGGCAACGTCTACGCGTTCAACACGGTCGTCGGGAGCGAGGGGACCGGCCTGTGGCTGCGGCTCGACCCCGACCGCCGCGCACCCGACGGCGGCAACGTCGTCGCCAACAACTGGATCGTCGGGAATGCGACTCGGCCTGAGGAGGCGCGCGAGGTTTCGGTCGAGGTCGAGACCGCCGCCGAGGTGCGGTCGACTCGGTTCGCCGGCAACACGTACGGCGTAATGCGGGGCGATCCGCTGTGGCGGTCCGCGTTTTACGCCGCGCCGCACGGCCCGAGCGGCCTCCGCACCAACCGGCTCGCCGAGTGGCAGGACGTCGTTCGCGGCGATGCTGGGGCGACGACTGCGGCCGGCTGGCCGGATAGACGACAGGCTTCACCCGTGCCTGCCGCTCCGGCCGGAGCGGAGGGGGCTGGGATCCAGGCATCGCGGGCAGTCGGGGCCGACCCGCGGCTCGTCCGGTCCGAGCGACGCTGATGCCGGGGGCCAAACCGCGTCCCACGGGCGCGTCTTCGCCCGTCCTTTCCAGAGTCGGCGTGCGGTTGCACTACACTTGCAGCCGGGCCGAGCCGCGCGTGTCGCGATGCGGTTGCAATCTGGACCGGCATAGCCACGCGTGCTAGCGCGGCGCTCGAATTGTGCGACACGAGAGGCTGACCTCAGCCTGCGCGAATGGAAACCATCGTCCTGCCCGCCAACAAGCCGTTCCGCAGCCGCGTCGCCTCGGCGCGCGTCAGCGCGGCGGCCTATGCCCGCCAGCGTCTGGTCAACGCCGCCGCGCTCGCCGCGGTCGAGACGGCGGCACTCGGCGTGGCCCTCCTCGTCGCCGGGACGATCCGGCAGCTGGTGACGGGCGAGTCCGAAATGGTCATCGGGCTCGCGTGGGGCGTCGTGCCGCTGTACCTCGCCGTTGCCTTCGCGGCGCGGCTGCTGCCCGGGTGGGGACTGGGCGCCGTCGAGGAGCTGCGCCGGATCGTGCTCGTCCTCGCGGGCGTGTTCGGGCTCGCCGCCGTCGGAATGTGGCTGGCGCACACCAACTCGGACGTCGGGAACGTGTCGAGCCGGCTCGCCCTCGGGCTGGCGGGCCTCATCGCCGTCGTGCTCGTGCCCCTCGCCCGAACGGTCGTCAAGGCAGCCCTCATCCGCGCCGACCGCTGGGGCGTCGGCGTAGTCGTGTACGGGGCTGGGCCGGCCGGCTCGCGCATCGTGCGGCAGCTTCAGGAGGAGCGTGGCATCGGCTACATCCCGCTCGCGGTCTTCGACGACGACACGGAGCGATGGGGCGACTTTCTCGATACCGTCCCGATCGTCGGAGGGACCGAGCGTGTCGCGCCCGAGGCGTCGGTTGCCTTTCTGGCCCTTCCCGAGGCGGAGCGCGAGCACCAGGTGGCCCTCCTCGAAGGCCCGCTGGCGTGCTATCGGACGGTCGTCGTCATCCCGGACCTGTTCGAGGCGCCGAGCCTGTGGGTCCGCCCACGCGACTTTGCCGGCGTGCTCGGGCTCGAACTCACGTCGACGCTTACGCGGCGCCTGCCGCGCGTCGTGAAGCGCGCAGTCGACCTGGCAGCTGTCCTGATCGCTGCGCCGGTTTGGCTGCCGCTCGTCGGGGCCGCGGCCCTGGCGGTCTGGCTCGGCGACCGCACGTCGCCGTTTTACACGCAGGAGCGCATCGGCGAGGGCGGGCGCCCGTTCCGCACGCGCAAGCTCCGCACGATGGTTCCAGACGCGGAGGCCGTCCTCGCCCGGGCGCTCGCCTCAGACCCGTCCCTTCGCGACGAGTGGGAGACGACGTTCAAACTGGCCCGCGATCCGCGCATCACGCGCGTCGGGGCCTTTCTGCGCCGGACGAGCCTCGACGAGCTCCCGCAACTGTTCGACGTGCTCCAGGGCACGATGAGCCTCGTCGGGCCGCGGCCGCTCCCGCGCTACCACCACGAGGACCTGCCCGAACGCGTTCGCGACCTCCGCGAGCGGGTCCGCCCGGGCATCACGGGCCTGTGGCAGGTCTCCGGCCGCTCGGACGCCGGCAACGTCGGGATGGAGCGCTGGGACCCGTACTACGTCCGCAACTGGTCGCTGTGGCTGGACGCGGTGATCCTCGTGCGAACGGTCCAGGTGGTGCTCAAAGGGTCCGGCGCGTACTGAGGCGACGGGCGCCTCGGCGTGCCGCTCAGCCGGCGTGCCGCAGGCCTGCGAGTGCGGCTTCGAGCGACTCGATCTCGTGCAGGTCGATCTCGCCGTCGCCGCGCCACGCAATGGCCCCGTCAGGGCCGATCAGGAACGCGGAGACGTCCGAGCGGGCGTGCATGCCGAGCGCCTTGCGCAGCGGCTTGCGCTTGGTGTACGCGACCGCGATCCGGTCGAGGGCAACTTCGCGCTCAGCCCGTGCCCGGATCGTCAGCAAGGCCATGTCGCCGAGCAGCTTCAACCGGGGAGGCACGGCAAGCAAATCGACGACGGTGAGCGGCGAGTCGCCAGCGACCCGGAGCCCGAGGCGCTGCCACTGGCCCGCAACGGGAGCGGCGTCGTCTTCGAACGAGACCACGACAAACGTGGCTGCGGCATCAGGGTCGGGCAGCACGAGTGGAGTTCCGTCCATCCGGAGCCCCTCAACGGGCGGAAAGTGGGTCGCGGGTGGCGGTGAAAACAGGGCCATGCGGGAGGGCGAGAGGGATAAACGGAACGCGCCCCGCCGGACCCAGGTCCGGCGGGGCGCAGATCTAGCCGAAAGGCTTAGTGCGCGACCGTGAAGCGGCGCAGGACCGACTGCGCACCCGCCGTCAGGCGAGCGACGTAGACGCCCGAGGGGAGCGCCCGCGTGTCGACCGTCGCCGTGTGGACGCCGGCGGACCGGGCACCGTCGGTGACGACCGCGACCTCGCGGCCGAGCACGTCGTAGACGGCGAGGCGAACCGCCTGCGCCTCGTCGAGCTCGAACGTGAGCGCCGTCTGCGCCGACGCCGGGTTCGGCGTGGCGGCCCGGAGCGAAAGGCCCTCCGCGACCGACGGATCTGCCTCCCCGGCCGTCGGGAAGAGCGCCTGGGCGGCCGCGGCGTTGGTCAGCAGGGCGACCTGGTTGGCGCCGCCGACGTAGGCGAAGCGAACCATCTGCGGAACGTTCGGTGCGAGCGTGAACGGGCCGGCGCCGATGACCATCCGGCGGTCGGCGTTGGTCGTCGCCGCCGTCCCATTGGTGGAGAGCGCCGTGAAGAGCTGCTGGTCGCTCGGCGTGGTCGTGTTGGCGTCGTTGATCGCCGTTACGCTCCACCCGGACTGGGTCCGGCCGAGCAGCGTCACACCGTAGTAGTTGCGGTTGCCCGTCGTCGTGGCGCTGTTGGTGAAGACGGTCCGCGTCGTCGCGTCGAACGCGCCGCGGTCGGCCGTCGCCGTCGCCGAGATGTCGAAGTCGGCGAACATGCCGATGAAGACGCCCGTGCGAGCCGTCGTGGAGGACACGTTGACCTCGACGACCACAAACGGATCGCCCGCCCGGGAGTACGACCGCTGGACGACCCGCAGGCCAGCCGGGGTGGTGTTGGCCGTGCCACCGTCCGTGTACGTCGTCTCAAAGGCCTGCGTGAAGGGCGCCGGCGGCGTGATCACGGTCGGGCCCGTCCCGATGGACCACTCGAAGCCGAGTCGGGGGCTGCCGTCGGTCGGGATCGTGTTGGAGTATGGGTCGCCCGAGATCTGCGTCGCGCTGAGCCCGACGAGAAGCTGGCCTTCGTAGAGCGGCGAGCCGCCGCCGAAGTTGAACGTGGTGTCTACGGGGACACCGACGTCAGCGCCGTAGTAGCCGTTGTTGAACACGCGCAGCGCCGCAGTGCCGGTGTTGTGGACCCGGCTGGTCTGAGCGACGGCCGGCCCGGCAAGGAATGCGGCGAGCAGGAGAAGGGTAGCGGAACGCGTCATGGACACGGAGGAGGGTGGGGAGAGAGTGTGAATGTAAGGCCTCGGAGAGGCCAGATGCGACTGCTTACGGCGCGAGAGGCACCGGGCCTGCGCTCGTCGCGGCCTGCGTGATGGCCTCCAGAATGCGGATGTCCCGCAGGCCCTCCTCGCCGGGCGTCGCCGGTTCGCGGTTCTCCTGGACGGCCGCGGCCATCTCGTCGAGCATCGGGACGAACTGGTTGGCGTTCGGGAGGGTGTGCTCG
>DASVSE010000040.1:0-6636 GCA_036388235.1 Rubricoccaceae bacterium
CGCGCCGTCCTGTCGTCCACGGCGTCCGTCGGCGGGGTCGACGTCGAAATTGCATCTCCGAGCCGCGCATGGACGGCGACGGGCCTCGTGGCCGGGAGCCTGGTGAACGGCTCTCCGAGCGTCATCACGGCCCTCCAGCGCGCGCCCCAGCGCTACTTCCAGCGCCCCGACGCGGACCATGTCGAGCTCGACCCGACCCGGCAACGCCTCGGCGGCTACCGCGCCGAGGCCAGCTTTGCCAAGACAGGAGGCGGGCGGCACTGGCGCGGCGCGCTCACGCTCGGCGCGACGAGCCCGGGCTTCGAGACCAACGACCTGGGCTTCCAGGTGCGCGCCGACGTGCTCGCCGCCGACGCCTACGTGCACTACAACGAGCCCACGCCCGGCCCGTCGTGGCTGCGCTCGGCGCGCCTCTCCGCCTACGTCAACCGCGGGTACACCTACGGCGGCGAGCGCGTCTACGACCGCCTCTCGTCCGTGCTGCGCCTCGTTTTCTCGAACCTCTGGAACGCCTCGATGACGCTCTCCGGACGTCCCGAGCAGATCAACGACCGCCTCACGCGCGGCGGCCCGCTCGCCCTCCGCCCGAGCGACGTCTCGCTCGCCGTCTCGTCCTACACGAACTCGGCGCGGCGCGTTTCGGGCGGGCTCGACGTCCAGCTCCGGACAGAGTTTGCCCACGACTACCAGGGCGTCGGGCGCGAGTGGACGCGCGTGGTCACGCCGTACCTCGCCGTCCGCCCGACCGACGCCATCGAGGTCTCCTTCGAGCCGTCGTACCTCGGCTCGCGCAACACGGACCAGTTTCTCGGCCGCGCGTCGGCGCCGGGCCTCGCCATCGCCGGCCAGCGCATCCTGTTCGCGGACACACGGACCGAGTCGCTCGACCTCACGCTTCGCGCCGACTGGGCGTTCTCGCCGACGCTGACGCTGCAGGTCGCCGCCGTGCAGTCTGTATTCGCCGTCCGCTTCGAGGACTTTCGCGAGTTGGCCGCCCCCCGAACCTTCGACTTCGTGCGCTACGGCGAGACGCGGGGCTCGGTCACGCCGTTCGTCTACGGCCCCGACGACACCGAGGCGCCCCCCGCTCCGGGGGAGGCGCCGGCCGGATTCCGCATCGACCCCGGCGACGGCGGTGACCCCTTTACGGTCTCCAACAACGACTTTACGCAGCTGTCCCTCCGAGGCAACGCCGTCCTGCGGTGGCAGTGGCGCCCGGGCTCGGCCCTGTTCCTCGTCTGGCAGCAGGTCCGCGACGAAGCCGGACCGTTCTCCGGATACGACGTCGTCGCAGACCTCCCCGACGTGTTCTCGGCAAACGTCCAGAACGTCTTTCTCCTCAAGGCGACCTACTGGTTCGGGCTGTAGCCAGGTCGGGAAACGGCGACTGGCGGTCCGGCGTGTGGGAGATCTAGCGTCCAGACAGTTCTGCCGTGCTGGATGCCCTTCTCCTCCACTGATGCCCTACCTCGATCACGCCGCCACGTCGCCGCTCCGCGATGAGGCCTTTGCTGCGATGGAGCCGTGGCTCCGCGCACCGGCCGCGAATGCGTCCTCTTTCCATGGTCCCGGCCGCCGCGCCCGCGTCGCCGTCGATGCGGCCCGCGAGCGCGTCGCAGCGGTGCTCGGGTGCGAGCCCGGCGAGGTCGTCTTCACGTCGGGCGGGACCGAGGCGGACAACGCGGCCGTTCGGGGGACGCTGACCGGGGCCGCGCTCCGCGAGACCGGCCGGCCCGGCCTCGTCACGAGTGCGGCCGAGCACCACGCCGTCCTGGCGCCCGCCCGCGCCCTCGCCGCCGAAGGGCACCCCGTCGCCATCCTCCGCCCCGCCCCGACCGGCGCGGTTGACGTGGAGAGCGTCGCCGCCGCCGTCACGCCCGAGACGGGCCTCGTCTCGGTCCTGTTCGTCAACAACGAGGTCGGGACCGTCACCGACGTGCGCGCTGTCGCCCAGGTCGCGCACGCTGGAGGCGCGTTCTGCCATACGGACGCCGTCCAAGCCGCGGGCCTGTTCTCGCTGGATGTCGGCGCGCTCGGGGTTGATCTGCTCACGATTACGGCCCACAAGGTCGGCGGGCCAGTCGGGGCGGGCGCGCTTTTCGTCCGGACCGGGACGCCGTTTGCCCCGATGGTGCTCGGCGGCGCACAGGAGCGTGGGCGCCGAGGTGGGACCGAGAACGTCGCCGCCATCGTCGGCTTCGCCGAGGCGCTGAGCCTCGCTGAGGCCGAGCGCGTGGCCCATGCCAGTCGTCTGGGTGTGCTCCAGCACCGCCTGGCCACGCGTTTACGTGACGCTCTGGGCGACGGCCTCCGGTTCAACACACCGCTCGCCGGATTCGCCGAGACACCGGCGAAACCGTCCCCGCACATTCTGAGCGTCTCGCTGCGTCCAACTCCGGCCGGTCCTCTCGACGGCCAGATGCTGCTCGTCGGGCTCGACCTCGACGGCGTTCACGTCTCGGCCGGGAGCGCGTGTACGTCCGGTGCGCTCGAACCGAGCGGTGTGCTGCTCGCGATGGGCGTCGACCGCGACACGGCCGCTGCGACGGTCCGCTTCTCGCTCGGCCGCCCGACGACCGACGCCGACGTCGATGCGGCCGCTGACGCGTTCGTGCGTGTGGCCGGGCGCATGACGGCTGCGCTCGCCAGCCTGTAACGCTTCAACCCAGAGCGGCAGAGACTTAAAGTCAGGCCAGACACTTACTCTGACATGTGCGACGGAGTAGTTTCGTCGCATGAATCCTTTCTATCGCTCCGTCATTGCCCGCATCTGCGTCGGCATGACCCTCGCCGCACTCCAGCCGCTCGCCGCGCAGGACGTGCTCTACAGCGAGACGCACACGTTCACGGTCATCTCCGGGGCGGCGCCCGTCACCGAAGACGTCGAAGTCTCAATGACCTATGTCTCGCCGCGCTCGGTCGAGGACACGGAGTTTGGCGTCGGTGAACAGTACTTCAACCGCGTGACCGACTTCCGCGCCGAGGTGGATGGCCGGGGCGTCCGCGGGCGGCAGTTCCAGACCGAGCGCACGACCCCACGCGACGTGTTCCTCTCGGGCGGGTCCGTGCAGTCGTTCCGCCTCGACGAGACGCCCCGGCCCGGCCAGCGCCTGACGTACCGCTACCGCCGGACCTACCTCGACGCGGCTTACCTGCCGATTCTCTACGTGCCGAGCCTCGACCGCGTCGAGCGCTACGAGGTCGTCGTGCGCCACCCGGCCGACGTCAGCGCGTCGTTCGACGTCGTCACGCCGCGCGGGAGTGCATCCGCGCTGACGTCCGAGACGCCGACCGAGGCGCGGGCCGTATTCACGAACCTGGCACGTGCTGAGCCGCTCGCGCTCTTCGCCCTCGCCGACGTCCACGCCGCCGTCCAGATCGACCTCCGCCGCGGCGACACGGCGCTCACCCCGACGCGCCCCGACGAGTTCGCCGCGTGGTACAGCCGCCTTCTCGGGGGCGTAGACACAACGGCAACGCCGGCCCTGCGCGCAACGGCCGAGTCGCTTCGCCGCGCGACGCCCGAAGCGACCGTCGCGGCCATCCACGACCACGTCCGCTCGGGCATCCGCTACATCGCCGACGCCCGCGACGAGGGCGCCTTCGTGCCCCGCGCGCCCGACATCGTCCTCGGCCGCTCCTACGGCGACTGCAAGGACCGCGCGCTCCTCGTCGCAACCCTCGCGCGCCTCGTCGGGCTCCGCGTGGACTTGGTGCTGGCCGGGACCGTCCCCGTCGCGGCCACACGCGGCGTCTCGTTCGGGCTGTACAACCACGCCATCTGCGCCTTCGGCGAGGGCGAGCGCCGCGTCTACTTCGACCCGACGCACCCGTACCTGCCCTACGGCGACCTGCCCGAGGGCGACGTCGGGGGCCGCGCGCTCCGGCTCGGGCCCGAGGGCGCCGAGGACGTGCACCTTGCTGCGCAGGACACGATGCCCGCGCTCGACGTCGCCATCCGCGTCTCGCTCGACACGCTCGCCGCGGGCGAGGCGACGGTCGTTGCGCGCGGGGCGCTGCTCGGGATGCTCCGCGAGGTGATGGCCAAAGGCGCCGGGCCCGATGCCGCCAACGCCCTCTCGGAGGCGGCCGGCGATATGCTCTACAAGATCCGCCTCGGCGACATCGTCCTCGTCGAGGACACGCCGACGGCCGTCACGTTCCGCGCCCGCGCCGACCTATCCGAGTTCGTCGTCGCCTCGCCGACACGGCGCTACCTCCCGCAGACGCCCTTTCGGGCGGTCCCGGCCGAGGCGCGCGAGCGACTCGCGGATGCCTTGCCGGTGACCGTCCCTGCCCGCCCGCACGTCCGGCTCGCCGTCACCGTCGTCCCCGGCGCCTGGTCTGCCGAGCCCGCTGACGTCGCGTGGGGAACGCCCGAGGCCCGCTTCAGCGCCGCTGTGGCCCCGGGGGCCGACGGGACCGTGTTGACCTACCTCTTCGACCAGCGCACGCGCCACTTCGAGGGCGACGCCCGCGCGGCCTACATCTCCTTCGCGGACCGCTACCTCGGCGCCCGCCGCGACGTGTTCACCTTCCGCCCGACCGCTCCATGATTCGTAGGATTACCGCCACCGCCCTGATTCTCGCCGCGCTCTCGGGCTGCGCCGCGAGCGGCGGCTCCATGGCCGCTTCGCGGTCGTCGTTCACACGCCGGCCCCTCACCGAGATGCCCCCGCTGCCGGTCGTCCGCCTGGACTCGCTCCGCACGGCGTACCCGAATCTCCCGATGGCGTACCTCACCGACGAGCGGACCATCGAGCACCAGTTCGACTTTCCGTCCGAGTGGGACTTCGTCCAGGACGTTCGCCGCCAGTACGTCGTCCTCGACCCCGACGACACCCAGGCAACGACATTCGGCGTCACCCTCGGCCGCCGCGACGTGCTCGAAGGCGCCCACCTCCGGCTCGTCAGCCCCGACGGCGCGGAGAGCGTGTTCGCCCTCGCCGACCTCGTGCGTGAGCAGGACGGCGGCGCCGTGTCGTACAAGTTTGCCTATCCCAACGTCGTCGCTGGCTCGGTCATCGAAGAGAGCTACCGGCTGCGTCAGACGACCGACCGCACGTTCCAGCCGCCGCTCTACCACGACATCGCGCTTCAGCGGGAGGTCCCCGTGGACCAGATGACGGTCCGCTACGTCTACCCATCGTCGTGGTCGCTGGCCGTCAAGCAGGTCGGGCCGCAGCGGATGCCCGAGTTCCAGCTCGACCGCACGACGCTGCCTCACTCGAGCATTCTCACGGTCCGCCGCGACCATGTCGCGCCGTTTGCCGATGAACCATACTCGCCGTTCTTCAAGGAAGTCGCGCCGTATCTGGAGTTCGCCGTCACCGCAATCCACGTCGGCGATGTGCTGCCGCTGTACCAGGCCCCGACGTCGTGGGAGGCGCTCGCCACCGACTTCGGCCGCTACGCCTTCAAGCGCCGCGGCGGCGCGACGGGGCCCGTCGCCCAGCAGGCGCGCTCGGTCGCCGACCCGGCCGCGCCCGACTCGGTCCGCCTCGCGTCCATCGTGTCGTGGGTGCAGACCAACATCGAGCCCGTCGACGAAGGTGGCGCCACCGACCTCCGGGGCGTGCTCCAGTCGCACCGGGCCAATGACCTCCTCATTACGGGCCTGACGCAGGCGATGCTCGAAGAGTCCGGCCTCGACGCCGACTTTATCCTCATTCACCCGATGAGCGAGGGCTACTTCGACCCGCAGTTTATCGACATCCGCCAGTTCACGGCCCCGGCCGTTCTGGTGCGCCTCGAAGGCACCGACCGCGTCGTGTTCCCCTACGTCGAGGGTCTACCGATCACGTACATCCCCGAGAACTACCAGGGCGCGACGGCGATGCGCCTCTCGGCCGAGGGCCTCGGCGGCTTTGTCCGCCTGCCCGCGAGCGACCTCTCGCAGTCGACGATCGACGAGGTGACGAGCGTCGCTGTCGACGCCGAGGGCATCGTCCGCGTCGAGGAGACGACGACGCTGCGCGGGGCGGCGGCCTTCGGCTTCCGGGCGCTCATCAAGGACCTCACGGCCGAGGAGCGGGCCGAGGAAATGGAGCGCTTCGTGACCTACGACGAGGGCTCGTTCCGCGACTTCACGCACACGGTCGAGGGCGAGAGCGCCGCGGCCGACGCGCTCGTGCTCACGCTCCGCTACACCGTCGACGACCTCGTAACGGTTACCCCCGAGGAGGTCCTCTTCCAGACTGGCGGGCTGCTCTCCCCGGCCGCGCTGAGCACCCGCGAGGCGACGCCCGGCCGCCGCCGTAACCCGGTCCGGATCTACCACAACTCGGTCACCAACAAGACGATCCGGGTGCAGTATCCCGAGGCATGGACGCTCACGACGGCGCTCGCCGACGTCCGCGAAGACTCTCGCTTTGGCCAGTCGACGGGCAGCTACGCGTCCACACCGGGCCTGCTCACAGCGACGCAGCGGACGCAACTCCGCGCCGGCAGCGCCGCCGCAACCGAGGCGAGCGCCCTAGAGCGCCTCACGGGCTCCGAGTCGCGCCTCAACGTCCCGACGCTTGTCTTCTCGGTCGCGCCATAACCTGTCCGCGCCCGTCCCATCGCCACATCGGGGCGCCTCGCTACACCGGCGAGGCGCCCCGGTCGTTTCTGGGCGTCCAGACTTCGGGGTAG
>DASVSE010000041.1:0-4260 GCA_036388235.1 Rubricoccaceae bacterium
CCTCTCCCCCCTTCCGATGCGCGCCTTCCTCCAATCCGCCCTCGCTCTCACGCTGGCCATCGGCGGCTGCTCAGCGTCCCGTCCCGATGGGGCTGCATCGGAGCCGGCCGCGTCAGCACCCGCTGAAACGGCAGAGCCGGAGGTGGCCCCAACGGGCGAGGTGCGCATTGCTCTCGGAGAGAGCGCCGACGTGGACAGCGTGCCCGTCCGGTTCGTCTCGGTCGTTGAGGACAGCCGGTGCCCGCCGGACGTGACGTGCGTGTGGGCCGGCCGTGCCCGGGTTCAGCTCTCGATCGGCGGTGAGACGGTCGTGCTCGCCGTTCCGTCCGTCCCTGAAGATCCCGAGATGCCAACCGAAGCGACGGTTGCGGGCCTGACGGTCCGCGTCTCGGCGCTCGCCGGACCGGCGCCGAGCCAGCCCGGGAGCACGCTGCCCGTGTGGGTCGAACTCGTCGCCGGGCGGGCCGGCCGCTGACCGACCCGCCTCGGCCGGGTTAGTTCAGGCAGGCGACGACTTGGGCAAACGTGAGGCCCTGCTCCTCGCGAAGCACGTGGACCGGCGGCAACTGGGGGTTGGCGCGGCCGTTGCCGGGATCGAGCAGGCCCTCACGCAGAAACGGAGCGACGGTCTGGACGAGATCGACCGACCCGAACGCGCGGTCGTCCGACGCGTCGAGTCGGCCGCCGTCGCGGAGGTGCAGCGCCATGTCCACGTCCGGACGGACGATGCGGAGCAGAAGCGGAATCGGCGCCTGGAAGGCAAGCGTGCCCGTCTCGTCGATGCGGGCGACGCGGAAGGTGCGGGCCTCGTAATGACCACGCTTGATAGCTGGATGCGTCATCGGTGTCAGGGGCGGTGATGCCGTAAGAACGTACGAGGCCCCGCCACCGGTGTGTCACGGCGCCGCGATCCGGTCTCAGTCCGCGCCCGGGTCCGGCGGGCGCGTCAGCAGGCCCTGTTTGCGGAAGTGGATGAGCGTCGTCTCCAGCGTCCCATGCCGCATCCGGCGCTGGACCTCGTCGACCGGCAGGCCGGCGTTGAGCCAGATCAGCGCCGCCGTGTGCGAGAGCGAGTGCGGGCTGATGGCGCGGCGCTTCAGGCCCGTCGCCCGGAGGTGCTCGTTCACGCGCCCGCGCACCGAGCGTGTGTTGAGACGCGTCCCGTCCGAGCGGTGGCCGTGGCTGACGACGAGCGGGGCCTGCGCCGACGGCGGGCGACCTCGCGCCTGGAGGTACGCGTCGAGCGGGTCGAGGGCGGCGGCATCGAGAGGAACGTGGGCGTCTTTGCTCTGTCGGCCCTTGCCCTGCACGCGAAGAAACACGCCCATGAGCGTCCGGTCGAGGTCGTCGAGGTCGGCGCGGACGATCTCGATCTCGCTCAGGCCGCCGTAGACCATGAGGGCCATGAGGGCGCGGTCGCGGAGGCCGATGAGCGACTCGGCCGGCGGGGCGTCCAGCAGGCGCACGATCTCGTCCTCGCGGAGGACGGCCCGTGAGTGCGCCTCGGGCCGCCGGTTGCCCTTGACCGTCCGCGCCGGGTTCTCGGCAAGGTCGCCGCGGGCGACGAGGTACTCGCAGAGGCGGCGGAGCGCCGTGAGGTACGTCGAGACGCTCACCTGGCTGAGCTCGCGCTCGTCCATGAGGTAGCGCTTGTACGCCTCGACGTCGGCCTCGGTAAAGACGAAGCGGCTCGACGGGCGGGCGGCGCGGGCGGCGTGGTAGCGCTCGAACTCGTTGAGCGTGCGGCGGTAGGTGCCGGCCGTCTCGGGGCTTTTGCCGCGGAGATAGTCCGAGACGAACAGGTCGAGGCGCGCCGAGAGTTCGGCTACGGTGAGGCGCAGCGGGGCGTCGGCCATCGGATCCGGGGTGCGATAACGGCTATTCCCGAAGGTAGAGGGCGCGCCCGCATCCGGCAAGGCGTGTCGCTCGAAAGGAGATGCGCTCGCTCTAAAACACGCGATGGGCGGGCACCGCGTGGCGCCCGCCCATCCAGCCTGTCCCCGCCTGGCTGGGCTACAGCAGCGCCGCGTCGGGCGTAATCGCTTCGAGGGCTATCCGGTACGCGTTGAGGAAGCTCGCCGCCATCGCCCCGTCGATGATCCGGTGGTCGTACGAGAGCGACACGTAAACCATGTGGCGGATCGCGATGACGTCGCCCAGAACCGGGTCCTCGACGACAACCGGCCGCTTCACGATGGCCCCCGGCGAGAGGATCGCCGACTGCGGCTGGTTGATGATCGGCGTGCCCATCAGCGAGCCGAGGGACCCGACGTTCGTGATGGTGAACGTGCCGCCCTGCAGCTCGTCCGGCTGGAGCTTCTTGGTCCGCGCCCGCGCCGCGAGGTCCGCGACGCTCTGTGCGAGGCCCGAGAGGTTCTGCTGACCCGCGTTGCGGACGACCGGCACGAGCAGGCCCTTCGGGAGCGCGACCGCGATGCCGATGTGGTAGTCCTTGCGGACGAGGATGCGCGATCCCTCGACCGAGGCGTTGAGGAACGGGTGCGACCGCAGGGGCTCGATGGACGCCGCGATGAAGTACGGCGTGTACGTGAGCTTGACGCCTTCGCGCGCCTCGAAGGCCTTCTTGTGCATCTCACGGTGCTTCACGAGGCCCGTCACGTCGACCTCGGCGAAGCTCGTCACGTGCGCGCTCGTGTCCTTCGAGCGGCGCATGTGCTCGGCGATGAGCTGCCGCATCCGGTCCATCTCGACGACTTCGACCCTGTCGCCGGCCTCGGTCAGTGCGGCCGGGCTCGGCGTGGCAGGTCGTGGGGCCGGCGGAGCGGGGGCGGCCGGGGCGGGCGCAACTGGAGCCGTGGGCGGGGCCAGTGTCGGGGCGGCTGGGGCGAGCGACTCTGCCGGGGCAGGTGTCGCAGCCGGTGCGGACGTGCGCGACGCGAGGTAGCCCATCACGTCCGCCTTGGAAACGCGGCCGTCGGCGCCGGTGCCTTCGATGCGCTGCAACTCGGCGAGCGAGAGGCCCTCGGCCTCAGCGATGGAGCGGACGAGCGGCGAGTAGAACCGGCCCGCGTCGTCGCGGCGCGGGATCGGGCCGGCGGCCTCGGCCGGCGCCGTACCCGACTGCGCCGCGGCCGCAGCACGCTCCTCGGCGACGGCCGGAGCGGCCATCGGCGCGCCGTCGCCCGAGGCGCTGTAGCTCTTCTCGGCCGGCCCTGGCGTCGCAGATCCGGTCGTCGGCGACGCAGCGGGGGCCGTCTCGGCGGGGGCCACTGCTGGAGTTGCCGGAGCGCCCTCCGATGCCGCGGCGCCTGTTGCGATGACCGCGATCGGCGTCCCGACGTCGACCGTGTCGCCCTCGGCGACCAGGATCTCGACGAGCGTGCCCGCCTCGGGCGAGGGCACCTCAGAATCGACCTTGTCTGTCGAGATCTCCAACAGCGTCTCGTCCATCTCGACGGTGTCTCCGACGGCCTTGGCCCACGAGAGAACCGTGCCTTCCATCACCGACTCGCCCATCTTGGGCATCACGACCTGGACGTGGGCGCCACCCGAGGCAGGTGCACCGCTCGACGCTAGCGCCACTGCCGGTGCGGCAGCGGGTGCCGGGGTGGCGGGAACGTCAGGCTCGGCGTTCGGAGCCTCCGTCTCCTGCCGCGCCGAGTCGCCGGCGGGCGTCTCCGAGACGGCGTCGGCCGGGGCCTCACCGGCCGGTTCCGTCGCCTCAGATGCCGCTTCGGCAGGCGCGCTCGGGGCTGCGGCCGGCGGGGCATCCGCTGTCGCGTTGACGTCCGTCTCGATGATGGCGATCGGCGTGCCGACGTCGACGGTGTCGTTCTCCTGCACGAGAATCTCCACGATGCGGCCCGCCTCGGGCGAGGGCACCTCGGAGTCGACCTTGTCCGTCGAGATCTCCAGCAGCGTCTCGTCCATCTCCACGATGTCCCCGACGGCCTTCTTCCACTCGAGGACGGTTCCTTCCATCACGGACTCGCCCATCTTGGGCATGACGACGTCGATTCTGGCCATGGGACGGGCGGCGCGCGCGGCGGCTGAGAGAGGGTTCAGGAAGATACGCGGCCGGATGGCGGGCGGTCCCGCGCGCAACCGGCCCGCCGCGCTTACACGCGGCCGTTGAAGCGGGACATCGCCGCCGAGAGGCCATCTGTGGCGACGGCAAGCACGGCGTCGCCTGCCCGGCTCAGTGCTGCATCCGCCGTCTCGGCCTCGTCAGGCTCAAACCGCCCGAGCACATAGTCGACCTGCGTGCCCGGGGCGAAGTCGGCGCCGACGCCGACGCGC
>DASVSE010000042.1:0-2817 GCA_036388235.1 Rubricoccaceae bacterium
GCACGTCAGTTGACCGGTACGGGGACGGCCATCACAACGGACCACTCCGTCGTCTTCACGACGGCCACCTCGGACCGATTCTATCTGATCGGCAACCCCTTCGCCCGTCCACTCACGGTCAGCGCGATCACGGTAGCCGGCGGCATCCAAGGCGGAGTATTCCAAGCGTGGCAGCCGACCGGCCGAACCAGCGGGACTTACGTCACCCTCTTTCAGTCCCCTCTAGGAGCGCAGCAGTCTGCCGCAGCTGTTTGGCAGGGGTTCTTCGCTGAAACCGTCTCTGCGGCTGCACCTACGTTCCAGTTCGACTACGACGCGGCTGTTCCGACAACACCGCCGTTCATCGGCCGGCCCACGCTAGCGGCCGGAGTCGCCCTCTCGCTCTCCGGCCTCACGGCCGCGGGCGATTCGACGCTTGACCTCTCAGCACTCGTCCGGTTCGTTGATGGCGCCACACTTGGCTGGGATGCCTTTGATGCTTCGAAGCTTATTCCTCCAACGCCCACCTACGCCCTCATTGCCCCGACTCTCGACCGTGACGGGGCCGCGTACCGAGTCACCATCAACGCGCTGCCGGCCGATGCCACGGAAGCGCTCATTCCGCTCAGTCTCACCACCTCCCACGCCGGGATCTACACGCTAGACGCGGATCTCGATGGTCTGCCTGAGGGCTGGACAGCCGAGCTTCGTGACACGGTCACCGGTACCGTCTCCGACCTCACCATTGGTTACACGTTCACCGCCGAGGCAACCGACTGGACAGATCGCTTCGTCCTCGCGCTCCGCGCTGGCGCCGCGACGGGCACTGAGGGCGCAGCTGTGACCGACTACTCGCTCGCGGCACCGTCCCCGAACCCGACGGCGGGCGCGGCGGTCGTCTCTTACGACGTGCCCGAGGCGTCGACGGTACGCGTGGCCGTCTACGACCTGCTCGGCCGCCAGGTGGCGGTGCTCGCACAGGGCGAGGTCGCCGCGGGCCGCCACACGGCGCGTCTGGAGGCGGGCGCGCTGGCGCCGGGCGTGTACGTCGTCCGGATGGACGCCGGGACGTTCTCGGCCGTGCGCCGTGTCACGGTTGTTCGTTAAGTTGTTGATATCGGCGGCCGGCGCCGGTGCGCTGGCCGCCACTCCCCACCCGACATGACCCGTCTTTCCCTCTTCGTCGCCCTCGTGCTCCTTCCGGTGTCCGCCATCGCCGCCCCCGGCGAAGGCTCAGACCTAGACCGGCTAAGCGAGACCTCTGCGTACGCCCGTCCTGAAGCGGACACGTCACCTGTCGGAGGCACAGACGAACTCGCCCCATGCGGGCCCGGCAGCGCCCCCTGCCCGCCACAGGACGCGCCGCCCGTCCCGCTCGACGGCGGCCTGAGCCTGCTCGCGCTCGCCGGTGCGGGCTACGCGGCTCGCCGGCTGCGCGCCCGCCGCGTCTGAGCCACTCCGCCGGTCAGACGACGCGGGGCGTGCCTACGGGTGCGCCCCGCGTTTCTGTTTACGCCTCCTCGGCCTCGCCGCCCGTGAGCAGGTACAGGACGGCCATCCGTACGGCGACGCCGTTCGTGACCTGGTCCAGGATTACGGCCCGGTCGGACTCGGCGACCTCGCCGGCGAGTTCGACGCCGAGGTTGACGGGCCCGGGGTGCATCACGAACAGGTCCGGGTGGCGGTCGAGGTGCTCGCCGCGGAGGCCGTAGCGCTCGTGGTACTCGCGGAGGCTCGGCAGCAGCGGCGCGGCGCCCGAGGCCTGCCGTTCGAGCTGGATGCGGAGCGTCATCGCGACGTCGCAGCCGTCGAGCGCGTCGTCGAGCGAGTCCGTCACGCGCACGTCGAGGCCGTCCGCGAGAGCCTCTATGCCGACCGGCATCATCGTCCGCGGGCCGCAGAGCGTGACGTGCGCGCCGAGCGCGCACAGCGCGTAGACGTTCGAGCGGGCGACGCGGCTGGCCGCGATGTCGCCGATGATGGCGACGCGGAGGCCGCGGAAGTCGAAGGCGCCGAGACCGGCAAGGCGCGGGACTGCGAGGTCCGAGACCGTGAGCGCGTCCAGCAGGCCCTGCGTCGGGTGCTCGTGCTGCCCGTCGCCCGCGTTCACCACGACGCCCTCGATGCAGCGCGTCGGAAAGTGTGCGGCCCCGGCCGAGCGATGGCGGATCACGGCCACGTCCACCTTCATCGCCTCGATGTTTCGGGCCGTGTCGCGGAGGGTCTCCCCTTTCGTGACGGACGACGTCGCCGACGTGAAGCTCATCGTGTCCGCCGAGAGACGCTTTTCGGCCAGCTCGAACGACAGGCGCGTCCGGGTCGAGTTCTCGAAGAACAGGTTGCAGACGGTCACGCCGCGAAGGCTCGGGACGCGCTTGATGGGCCGGTCGAGAATGTCGCGGAACGTGCGGGCGGTCTGGAGCAGCAGGCGGATCTCGGGCGCCGAGACGCCGGCGAGGCCGAGCAGGTGGCGGCTCGTCAGGCGCGCGGCGGGCGTGAGGTCGGGGCCGCTCATGCCGTGCCGGGGGCCTCAGCGGGCGCCTCGGCGGCGACGAGCCAGACGCCATCCCGGCCGTCCGCTTCGGTGAGGCGCACGCGAACCCGCTCGCCGGGAGCCGTCGGAACGGTCCGGCCGACAAAGTCGGGCGCGACGGGCAACTCGCGCAGGCCGCGGTCGATGAGGGTCAGCAGGCGGACCGACGCCGGGCGGCCCTCGTCCATGAGCGCGTCGAGGGCCGCGCGCGTCGAGCGGCCGGTGTACACGACGTCGTCGACGAGGACGAGGTGGCAGCCGTCGAGGCGGAACGGCAGGCTCGTCTCGCGGACGTGGAGCGGGCC
>DASVSE010000043.1:0-1681 GCA_036388235.1 Rubricoccaceae bacterium
GCGCGTCGGCAATGGCGGCGACGCGCTCGTACGCCGCCGAGTCCGAAAGGGCAAGCGCGCGGATGCGCGCCGCCGCCTCGGCGTACGGCGCGGACGCGTCCGGAAGGGTGGTCTGACCGACGGCCGCCGGGGCGGACGAGACGGCGACGGCAAGCAAAAGGGCGAGGCGGCGCATGGCAGAACGCGGAGAACCCGCGGCGGAGTGACGGCCCCAAGATCGCCCGCCCGGCAGCGTTCGCGCGCGGCGGGACCCCAGCGCGGGCAGCGCCCGTTCGCCCGCTCCTCTCTCCCACCCCGCTATGTCCCCCGCCGACTTCACCACTCGCCACGCCGACGCCCTCCTCGCCGCAGACGCCGACGCCATCGCCGCGCTCTACACCGACGACGCCACGCTCGTCGCCCTCGACGGCGTCGCCGAGGGCCGCGAGGCCGTCCGCGAGCGCTACGCGACGTTCTTCGCGTACCACGGCGCGATCACCTTCGCCGAGACAACGCACAGCCAGGCGACCGAGGACGCCGCCTTCACCCGCCTCAAGGTGGAGAGCGAGCGCGGCACGTTCTCGCTCATCAACGTGTTCGAGCTCGACGGCGACGTCTGCCGTCGGCACTTCTCGAACGAGATCGAGGTGACGCTGAACCGGGACGAAGTCGAGCGGGATATGTAGCGCGACGCCGGCCCTACCCGAGCGCCTCGGTCGGGGTCGGCTCTGCCGCTGCGTCATCCGTGCGGGCGTCGTCCACGCGGACGATGGTGCGGCGGCGGTCGATCGCGACGACGCGCAGGCGGCTGCCGGCCGCGACGAAGGCGCCTTCGGTGGTCACCTCGAGGCGCTCGCCGCCGATCTCGGCGACACCCGTGGGGCGCAGCGGCGTTACGGCGCGGCCGGGCTGTCCGAGGAGGCGCGCGCGCGTTTCGTCGGCGGCCCGGTCGGCATCGGCGTCGCGCCGCAGGCTGTCCGAGAGGATGAGGCGGTCCCACGCGCCCGACTCCCACATCACGTAGAACAGCCCGCCCGCCGCCACGACCGTCCCGACCAAGACGACGAGTCCACCGGCCGTCCCGAACTCGACGAACGCGAGCACGACGCCGACGGCCATCCCGACGACGCCGCCGACGCCGATGACGTTGAGGCCGGGGACGAGCATCACCTCGACCACGACGAGCGCGAGGCCGACGAGGACGAGGGCAATGGGCAGCAGCAGTTCCACAGAGGGCCGGCGGTGAAAGGGGAAAGCTAGACCTCGCGGACTTCGACGCGGGAACCGCGGACCGAGACAACTTCGACGGCCGCCCCGGGCAGGACGAACGAGCCCTGCGAGACGACATCGACGCGGCGCTCGCCGAAGGTGGCCGTGCCCGCCGGCCGCAAGGGCGTGGCAGCCGTCCCGCGCAGCCCGAGCAGGCTTTCGTCCGTATCGGCGGCCGTGTAGCCGTCGGCCGAGGCGAGGTCTGGCAGGAGGACGAGGCGGCCGGCGCGCGCCGAGCGCGGCAACCACCGCGCGACTGAGGCGCCGAGCAGGACCGTCAGCACGAGGGCCGCGCCAAGCGTCCCGATGGCCCGCGCCAAGGCTCCGCCCGTTGGCAGGTCAAGCCCGGCATTGGGAACGAGTGCCAGGACGAGGCTGCCCAGCACGAGGACGATCCCTGAGACGCCGAACGCGCCGAAGCCGGGCACGACGA
>DASVSE010000044.1:0-2608 GCA_036388235.1 Rubricoccaceae bacterium
TTCACCTTGTGGACGACCCCCTCGGCCTGGTACGCCAAGGCCATCGCGTGCTCGAACCGGCCGCCGGCCGTCGTCGGGTCGTCCGAGACGAAGAGGCCGCCGAAGAGGCGGTCGCGGTGCGCGCCCGGGACCTGCATGGCCGCCGCGACGCGGCCGCCGACCTTGTCGGACGGCTCGCCGGAGATCCGGTTGACCCGGCTCCACGCGGCGAGCGGGCCGCGGAAGAGCCACGTCGCGCCCGGGACCTGGAGGTTGGCGAAGAGGCCGTCGAAGGCGTCCTGGATGCGGGCGAACGAGTAGTCCATCGACCACTGGAGGAACGGGACGTCCTCCTTGCGGCGGCCCGCGGCCTCGAACCGGGCGAGCGCCGCCGTCGCGAGGTAGAGGTGCGAGAAGACGTCGGCGAACCGGCCCGTCAGCTTCTCCTTCCGCTTGAGGTCGCCGCCGAGCGTCCCCATCGCGAGGTCGGCGAGGAAGGCGAAGGTGGCGCTCGACCACTGGAGCTTCCGCCAGTACGGGGCCGCCGCGCCCGGGACGGGCGACGGGGCGAGGTAGCCCCGCGAGACGCTCAGGCCCGTAGCCCGGAACGCGTTCCGCACGACGTGGCCGATGTGGGGCCAGAACGCGGCGTCGAACGCCTTCACGTCCCACGTCTGGAGCGCCTGCATCTCCTTGAGCGCGTACGGGTGGCAGCGGATGGCGCCCTGCCCGAACACCATGAGGGTCCGCGTCAGGATGTTGGCGCCCTCGACCGTGATCGAGACCGGGACGCCGGTGTAGGCCGAGGCGAACGGGTTCCGGGGGCCGCGGCTGATCGCGTTGCCGCCGAGGATGTCCATCCCGTCGTTGATGGCCTTCCGGAACAGCTCGGTCGTGTTGTACTTCATCATGGCCGTCACGACGGCCGGGGCGGCGCCCTGGTCCAGCCCGCCGTTCGTGTAGCGCCGGGCCGCTTCGAGGAGGTAGGCCCAGCCGCCGATCCGCGCGAGCGGCTCCTCGATCCCCTCGAACTTCCCGATGCTCAGGCCGAACTGCTTGCGGATAAGCGCGTGCGCCCCGGCGATCCGGGCGACCGCCTTCGTCCCGGCCGTCGCGGATGCGGGGAGCGAGATGCCGCGGCCTGCGGCGAGGCTCTGCATGAGCATCCGCCACCCGCGGCCCGCCCCGGCCGCCCCGCCGATGACGGCGTCCTCGAGCTTCACGACGACGCCGTGGCCCTCGGTCGGACAGTTCCAGAACGGGACCCCGAGCGGGTCGTGCCGCTTGCCCAAGACGACCCCGGGCGTCGTCGTCGGGACGAGCGCGCACGTGATCCCGAGGTCCTCGCCCTTGCCGAGCAGACCCTCGGGGTCCTTGAGCTTGAACGCGAGCCCGAGGACGGTCGAGATGGCTGCGAGCGTGATGTAGCGCTTGTTCCAGTCCAGCCGGACGTACAGCTCGCCGTCGGCGCCCCGGAACACGACACCCTGGCTCGTGATGGCCCCGGCGTCTGAGCCCGCGCCGGGCTCGGTGAGCGCGAAGGCGGGGATGTCCTCGCCGCGCGCGAGGCGGGGCAGGTAGTGGTCCTTCTGCGCTTCGGTCCCGAAGTGGGCGAGCAGTTCGGCCGGCCCGAGCGAGTTCGGGACCATGACCGTGATCCCGAGCGCGCTCGACGCGCTCGACGTCTTGGAGATGATCGCGCTGTTGGCGGACGGGCTGAACCCGTGCCCGCCGTACGCCTTCGGGACGATGAGCCCGAAGAACCGGTCGTCCTTGAGCTTCTGCCAGCCCTCGGGCGCCAGCTCGCGGCGCTGCCACGTCTCGCGGTCGTCCGTCATCCGGCAGAGTTCCTCGACGGGGCCGTCCATGAACGCCTGCTCCTCTTCGCTCAACCCCGGGTACGGCTGCGCGAGGAGCCGCGCGGTGTCCGGCTTGCCCGAGAACAGCTCGCCCTCGACCCAGACCGTCCCGGCATCGATGGCCTCCTGCTCGGTCGACGAGATGACGGGGAGGAAGCCCGAGGCCTTCATCGCCTTCATCACGCCGAGCGAGACCGTCCGGCGGACGGGCGCGACGAGGAAGACGAGGCTCAGAACAGCGAACGCGGCGACGAGCCACAGCGGCGCCCCGAACCCGACGAGCCCGACGAGCCCGGCCATGGACCACGCCCACAGCGGCGCGCCCGTGAACCCGAGCGCGAACAGGACGAGCGCTACGCCGAGGGCGGCGGCCCAGGCGGGCGTGATGGCGGCGAGGGCGCCGTGGACGGAGTCGAGCGGGTTCATCGGGTCGCCGGGGTCTGAACGTGAGTGTGCACGGGCCGGTTAACAGTGTAAACCCTTCACGTGGACTTCGCAACCCCCTTCGATCGCCCCCGAACCGCCTCCCAGTTGGCCGCTGGTGGAACCGCCGCCCCGGGTCCCGGGTGCCCCCTCCCCCACCTCACGCTCCCATGACGACTCTCGCCCAGTGGGCCTCCACGCACGTGCCGGACCAGACCGGCCGGGTTGCCGTCGTGACGGGGGCCAACAGCGGGATCGGGTACGAGACGGCGCGCGGCCTGATGCTCCGTGGCGCCCACGTCGTCCTCGCCTGCCGCAACGGGGAGAAGGGCGCCGCCGCGCTCTAT
>DASVSE010000045.1:0-2031 GCA_036388235.1 Rubricoccaceae bacterium
CTCATCGACCACACGGTCCTCAAGCCCGACACGACCGAGGCCGATGTGCGGGCGCTCTGCACCGAAGCCCGCGAGAACTGCTTCGCGAGCGTCTGCATCAGCCCCGTCTGGGTGCCCGTCGCGGCTGAGGAACTCGCCGGACAGACGTCGCTCGTGTGCACGGTCGTCGGGTTTCCGAGCGGCGCCGTGCGGACGGCCGTCAAGGCGTACGAGACCGAAGTCGCCGTCGCCGACGGCGCGGCCGAGATCGACATGGTGATCGGCATCGGGCGCCTCAAGTCCGGCTGGACGGCCGAGGTCGAGGCCGACATCCGGGCCGTCGTCGAAGCTGCGCAGGGCCGCACGGTCAAGGTCATTCTCGAGACGGCGCTGCTCACGGACGAGGAGAAGGTCATCGCGTGCGTGCTCGCCCAGAACGCCGGGGCGGACTTTGTCAAGACGTCGACCGGTTTCGCCGCGAGCGGCGCGAGTCCGCAGGACGTCGCCCTAATGCGGCGCGTCGTCGGGGACACGATGGGCGTCAAGGCGTCGGGCGGCATCCGGTCGCTCGAAGACGCGCAGACGATGGTCGCCTCGGGGGCGACGCGTCTCGGCGTGAGCGCCTCGATCGCTATCTTGAAGGGCCTCCGGTCCGATGCCACGTACTAGCATGCTGCCTCCCCGCTCCGCTGCCCGCCTCTCGGCCCACGCGGTCGCCGTCCTCGTGCTCGGAATGGCACTCGCGGCCTGCTCGGGCACGCGCCCGGCGTCCGGCCCGGCCGGTCCTGCCGCTCCGCCCGACGCGACGCCGGCCGCGTATCCGGCCTACGAGACGTTCGACGCGTCGCCGTACGACGCCGCGCCTCCCGGACGTGTCGAGATCACGCACGACGTGCCGGCCGGCGTGATGGCGGGCCGCGTCAATGTGCCGGCCCAGGCGGGCGCGCCGGCTCCGTCCGAGCCCTCGCCCCGCCAGGTCGAGGGCTACCGGGTCCAGATCTTTTCGAGCAGCAGCCGCGCGGCGGCCGAGCAGACCCGAGACGGGGCCGTCGCGTGGTGGACCCGCACGCGTGGCCGCTCTGGCGCGCCGGCCGCCCTCGATCCGCTCGTGGCGTACCTCCAGCCGTACTACCGCGTCCGCCTGGGGGCGTTCGCGACGGAGGAGGAGGCTGAGGCCGCCCTCGCCTTTGTCCGCTCCGAGTACCCCGAAGCCTTTCTCGTCCCCGACGTCGTCACGGTCGTCGAGTAGCCCCCCGCCCATGCTCCGCGTTCTCCTGCCGGCCCTCGCACTCCTCTCCCTCTCGGCGTGCTCCGGCACCCGGCCCGCCACCGAACCGGCGCCCCCGGAGACCGTCAGCTATCCCGGCGAACCGGCATCTGCGCCCGTCGAGGAGCCCACGCCGGCCCCGGCCTATGAGCCCGCACCGTCTCCGGTCTACGAGCCGACGCCCACCCCCGCGACGAGCCGCCAGGTCCAGGGCTTCCGCGTGCAGATCTACGCCAGCGACTCGCCGGCAGGTGGCGAGCAGGCCCGCTCCGACGCGCAGAACTGGTGGGCGGCCGAGCAGCGCCGCTCCGGGTTCACGGCCCCACTCGACGCATACGTCGTCGCGCTCGACGGCCTCTACAAGGTTCGGATGGGCGCGTTTACAAACCGCGCCGACGCCGAGAGCGCCCTTCAGCTGGTCCGCACGCGGTTTCCCGACGCCTTCCTGGTCCCGGACCTGGTGACGATCGACGGCTAGCCGAGTCAGACAGTCGGGGCGTTACGCCTCGGGCTCGGCAACGAGGACAAGCCCTGCCGGTGCTCCAGAGAGCGCGTCGAGTGGCTCACGGACGCTCCGCAGCACGAGGCCTGCCGCGCCGAGCACGCGCACCCTCGACGCGAGCGTGCGTACATACGTCGGTTCGCCGCCGAGGTCGAGGGGGCCGTCTTCGTACGGCCGCAGCCCCGCCGGGTGAACCGCCTCGACGACGATGCGCCCGCCTGCGTCCAGAGACGCCCGCGCTGCGAGGAGCGCCGTCGCGGCGCGCGAGCCCGGCGCGGCGCGC
>DASVSE010000046.1:0-5924 GCA_036388235.1 Rubricoccaceae bacterium
GCCGCGAGCGCCTCGGCTCGCTCGGATCAGACGGTGCTCTTGCGGCAGTCGCCCGGCGGCACAGCGCGGACATGGCACGGCGAGACTTTTTCAACCACACCGCGCCCGACGGGTCTGACGCCAACGACCGCGCGGCCAGCAGCGGCCTGTCGTGCCGCGTGACGGCGGGCAATCAGACGTTTACCGGGTTCTCGGAAAACCTCGCGCAGGTCTGGCTCTTCAGCCGATGGACCGAGACGAGGACGGCCATGGGCACGCGGCGGACATACGATTGGCTAGACCTGGAAGGCATCATCGACGAGACGGTCGATGGATGGCTCGCGAGTCCGGGTCACCGCCGCAACCTGCTCCTGCGCCATGCGACGCGCGAAGGCGTCGGCGCAGTCATCACGGAGGATGGAGAGGTGTTCGTGACCCAGCTGCTGTGCTAACCCCTGCGCCCTACCATCACTGCATGACCTCACGCGAGCGGACAACGTTCGGGCGCGGTGGCGGGCCGAGGCGGAACGTCCGCGAGACGCTTCCAGGCTTGGGGCGGACCAGAACGGGGTGCCCGGTCCCCCGCCGGCGTCGTGCGAGGCGCCCGAGCGAGCGCACACGTGAGCCGAACCGACGCCACAGCACATACGTCACGGCCGCCTTGACGGCGTATCCGGCGAGAATCAGGGCGACGTGAACGGCGGTCATCGGACGGAGCGTGGAGACGTCTCGTATCGTCGGGTAGACGGGGCCCGTAAGAGCGCGGGTCCGCTCCAGCCCCGATTCAGCGCGTCTTCCCGAACTCGGCCGCGCCACACGCATTTGGAGGCTATGCCCGCACCGCTGCCCGCTCGATTCCGCCGCCTCGCGTGGGCCACGCTTGGATACAACGTGCTCGTGATCCTGTGGGGCGGCGTCGTGCGCGCATCCGGCTCGGGCGCGGGCTGCGGCGACCACTGGCCGTTCTGCAACGGCGAGGTCATCCCGTCGAACCCGGCCCTGAACACGGTCGTCGAGTTCGCGCACCGGGTGACGAGCGGGATCGCCCTTCCGCTTGTGTTCTGGCTCGTCTGGCGGGCGTTTCAGGTCGCGCCTCGCGGCGCGGCGGTCCGCAAGGCGGCTGGGGCGGCGGGCGTGTTCATCGTCCTCGAAGCCGCACTCGGGGCCGGCCTGGTGTTGTTCAAGTACGTCGCGTACAACCCGAGCTACGCGCGGGCCGTCTGGATGGCCGGGCACCTCGTCAACACGCTGTTGCTGCTCGCCGCGCTCGCGCTCGTCGCGTGGTGGGCGTCCGGCGGAAGCGTGCCGCGGCACCCGGCGCCGGGCCGCGCGCTCGCTGTGGGGGCTGCCCTCGCGGCCGTCCTCGTCCTCTCGATGGGCGGAGCCGTGACGGCCCTGGGCGACACGCTCGTCGTCGGCGGTGGGCTGGACCCAGCGTCCGACCCCGTCGTCGCGACGCTCGTCGGGCTACGGCTCTTTCACCCGGCGATGGCGTTCGTGGCGCTGGGCGTCGTCGCGTTCTCGGTCTGGCAGAGCCGCGGGACGGACGCCGCGGTCGTCGCACGCGGGATGACTGTGGTAGGGCTGTTCGTCGCGCAGATGGGGCTCGGCGCGCTCAACGTGGGCCTGGGCGTGCCCGTGTGGATGCAGATCGTGCACCTGCTGATGACCGACGTCGTGTGGATCGCACTCGTGCTCTGGGCGAGCGAAGCGCTCGCGGCGCCTGAGGCGTCGCGCGTGGGCGTCGTTCGGGAGGCGGTCTAGCCCGATGTGCGTCCTCTTTTTCGCCCTCGGCGTACATCCGGGGTATGCGCTCGTGCTCGCCGGCAACCGGGACGAGGCGCATGCACGGCCGACGGCTCCCCTTGCGCTCTGGCCCGATGCACCGGAGGTTGCCGCCGGACGTGATCTGGAGGCCGGCGGGACGTGGCTCGGTGTCACCCGGACCGGCCGCTGGGCGACCGTCACCAACGTCCGCGACCCCGGCTCGGTCCGCCCGGACGCCCGCTCCCGCGGCGCGCTCGTCTCCGACTTTCTGCGCGGGACGGACTCGCCCGAGACCTACGCACAGCGCGTTCAGGCCGAGCGCGGCGTCTACAACGGTTTCAACCTGCTCGTCGGGCAGGGGGCGGAGGCGTGGCTGGCCTCCACGCGGCGGACTGCAGCCGAGCCCCTCGCACCGGGCATCTACGGCCTGTCCAATGACACGCTCGACACGCCGTGGCCCAAGCTCGTCCGTGGACGAGACGCCTTTGCTGAGGCGCTTCGGGCCGATGACCTCGTCCCGTCCGACCTGCTCCCGTTCCTCCACGACGAGACACTGGCAGCGGACGCCAGCCTGCCCGACACCGGCGTCGGTGTCGAATTGGAGCGGGTCCTGTCGCCGCTGTTCATCCGAGGCGCGCGCTACGGCACCCGCGCCTCGACGGCGCTGATGATCTCAGACGCGGGCGCAGGTCGCATTGCCGAGCACACGTGGGGGCCGGACGGAGTGAGCGGCTTGTACGCAGAGCTATGCCTCGGGACCGTTCTCAGGGCAGAATCCGAAACTTGATCGGGATCGCCATCCGGACCGTGACAGGCCGGCCGTTCTGTGTTCCGGGCCTGAGTCGAGCCTCGCGAATGGCACGTAGCGCCTCGGCATCGAGGTCCGGCCGAAGGCTCACGATCAGTTCGGCGCACGACACAACTCCCGTGTCCTCGACGACGAAACGGCCGATCGTAAGGCCCTGCGCGCCGGCCCGGCGTGCGCCCTGAGGGTACCGAACCGACTGTGCGAACGCCTCCAGCCCCCCGATGAGTTCGGGTGCCACCTCTACGACCGTTGTGTCAGGTGGAGGTGGTTCGGATGGGGACGGCGTGTTCAGACCGGCGCGCCACGCCTCCACCGTCGAGCACGCCGGCTGGCCGCGCTCGACAATCGGGACCACGAACACCGGCACATCGCGCCGCGAGAGTGCCCCCGCAGGCAGCAGGGCCAGGTTGCGCTCGGTCGACGCGCCCGAGTAGATCGTTTCCGTTGTCCCGCGAACGGTCCCGTCTCCGCCGTCCACGACGCGCACGACGGCGCGGTTGTTCTGGCCCGGGCACGGATCGGAAAGCGAGAGTGCTGAGATTCCATCCGGATCGCGGCCGCGGCGGATGGTGAGGCAGGTCTGCGTGCGCAGGTCGGCCACGAGCGAGTCCAGCACCGTCTCGACCGATCCGAGCGCCACGAATGAGGACTCAGACCGGTTGTCGTACTCCATCGGGGCAGTTCGGGCGACCTGACGCGGCCCACAGCCCGAGAGCGCGACGAGCACAGCGAGGGCGAAACAGCGGATCATGGCGTGGGCCCGTAAAAGGCGACGAGGATGCCGATGAGGACCGCCACGACGCCGACGAGCCGCGACGCGGCCCCGAATGCGACGACACGGCGGAGAGCGTCCACGACGCGTGCCTCGTCGGGGCTCGCTGCGACGCGCTCGCGCGTGCGGCGCATGGCCGTGATCTGGCGCCGAATCCCGACGCCGACGCCGGCCGTCGCCGCAGCGACGAGGCCGGCCGTGTGCTCGGGAACGAGCCACGTGGCCAGGGCAAGCGCGAGCGCGCCCGTGCCCAACCCGACGAGCGCTTCGGCGACCGAGATAAGCACTTGCCGGCCGCGGCCGGGGTCGAGGCGCAGGATGCGGTTGGTGAGATCCCACCCGGCCGCCGGGGCCGCGAGCGCACCCGCGAGAAAGACGACAACGGCGAGAACAGCGCTCATGGCGCCGTGCGGACTGCGACGCCGGCGAGCAGGTCTGCCTCGGCCTGCGCCGCGAGCGCCTCGGCAGCTTCGGCCGTCGCCGCTTCGGTGTAAACACGCAGGATCGGCTCCGTATTGGACGCGCGGACGTGCGCCCACCCGGCATCCGTGTCCACCTTGACGCCGTCGACTGTCGAGACGCGGGCGCCGGGCAAAGACTGGGCGCGCTCAGCGTAGGCGGCGAGGAGCGCACGGGCATCCATGCCAGGCGTCAGGGTCACCTTGTGCTTGGCAATGGCGTACGCCGGCATCGTCGCCCGGAGGCTGCTCAACGAGAGGCCCGTTTCGGCGAGGTGCTGGAGCACGATGGCGACACCAACAAGCCCGTCGCGGCCGTAGTGCAGACCGGGCACGATGACGCCGCCGTTGCCCTCGCCCCCGAGAACAGCGCCGACGCGTTGCATCGCGCGGACGACGTGGATTTCGCCCACGGCAGACCTTTCGACCGTCTGCCCGTAGCGCGCGGCGACGTCGTCGATGGCGCGGCTCGACGAGAGGTTCGTCGCGAGCGGCCCGGGCGTCTTGCCGAGGATAAAGTCGGCCGCGACGACCTGCGTCAGTTCCTCGCCCAGAAAGGGCCCGCCGTCTTCGACGAATGCGAGGCGGTCCACGTCGGGGTCCACGACGATGCCCAAGTCGGCGCCGGTCTCGCGCACGCGATCCGTGATCTGTCCGAGATTGGCCGGGAGCGGCTCGGGGTCGTGCGCGAAGCGGCCCGTCACGTCGGCGTTAAGGACCTCGACCTCGGTCACGCCGAGGGCCGTCAGCATCGCTGGGATGGCAAAGGCGCCGACCGAGTTCACAGCGTCCACGACGACACGGAAGCCGCGCGCGCGAATCGCGTCGGGGTCGACGAACGGGAGGGCGAGAATCGCGTCGATGTGGTACGGCAGCAGGTCATCAGTCGTGTACGTCCCGAGCGCCTCGTAGCCGACCGTCTGGCCTGCGACGCCTTCCGAGTCCGGCCCATCGGCGAGCGCGAGGACCTCGGCGCCCTCGTCGGGCCCGAGAAACTCGCCGCGGCGGTCGAGCAGCTTGAGCGCGTTCCACTGGGCTGGGTTGTGGCTCGCCGAGAGAATCACGGCCCCGTCGGCGCGGTGCTTCAGGACGCCCATCGCGACCGTCGGCGTCGTCGCGAGGCCGCCGTCGACGACGTCGCAGCCGGTCGCCTGGAGCGTTGCGGTCACGAGCCGCGCGCACACGTCGCCCGTCACGCGCCCGTCCCGACCGACGACAACGCGCGGGCGGGCCTCGGTCTGGCGCGAGAGCCACGACCCGAAGGCCGCAGTGTAGCGGACGAGCACGGCCGGGTCGAGGCCGTCGCCGAAGACGCCGCGGATGCCGGAGACGGTTGCGAGAAGAGGCATGAGCAGAGCGAGTGAGCAGGCAGAGGGTCGCCGGAATATCCCTCCGCAGCCCAGGCCTCACGCAGCGCCCGCCGGGAAGCGGAGACGTGCGGGTCGTCAGCCTGTCTTTCCGCTACATATTGACGGAACGGTGTGCCGGTTGAGCGTTCATTTCCTCACCCGCCGTCGGTGCGGGTCTCCCCAACGCTCTCCCGATGAGGACTTCTGCCGTGCCGTCCCCCGCCGCCGAGGCCACGACTCAGACGGACGCGCTACGGACGGCGCTCGCCGACTTTAAAGAGCTGCTCAAGCCCGGCATCACCACCTTCGTCGTCGTGATGGCGGCTGCGGGCTATGTGCTGGCCGCAGAGGGACCGCTGGACTGGTTTGTGCTGCTCGGGCTGATGCTCGGGACCGCCCTCTCGGCCGGCGGCGGGGCCGCGCTCAACCACGCGCTCGAACGCGACCACGACGCGCGCATGGCGCGCACGGCGGCCCGCCCAGTCCCCTCAGGCCGCGTCTCGGCGATGGTAGCGACGCTGTACGGCATCGCCTGCGCCGCCCTTGGCGCCGTCGTTCTCTGGACGACCACAAACCCGGTCACGACTGGCCTCGCCGTGCTGACGGTCGTGCTTTACGTCGCCGTGTACACACCGCTGAAGCGCGTCTCGGTGTGGAACACCCTCGTCGGGGCGATCCCGGGGGCGCTGCCCGCCCTCGGAGGGGCAGCCGCCGCAACCGGCCGCGCCGACGCGACCGGCTGGGCACTCTTCGCGGTGCTCTTTCTCTGGCAGCTGCCGCACTTTTTCGCC
>DASVSE010000047.1:0-3183 GCA_036388235.1 Rubricoccaceae bacterium
GCCCGGGACGCCCCCCGGCCCGCCGACAATCTGATGCGTCGCACGGCCTGTCAACGCCTCGCCGGAGAGCTCGAACGCCCGCAGCGCGCTCGCATTGGCGAGGTCCACGGCAACGCCGACCGCGACCCCGACCGCGACGCCGAGAATCGACAGGACCGTCAGCCACGGGTGCCGGAGTAGGTAGCGGAGACTGCTGCGAAAGAGCACGAGGGAGCGGGGTTACCGGAGCGACTCGGCGGGCGGCGCGGAGCCCTCCCCCGCGTCCGGCGCGCTCTCGCCGATCAGACCGTCGGCGAGCGTAAACACGACGTCGGCCCGGCCGAGCGTCGAGCGGTCATGGGTGACCATGAGGAGCGTCTTGCCCTGAGCGCGCGTGAGCGATTCGAGCAGGTCGAGAATGCGCGTGCCGGTCTCGGCATCGAGGTCGCCCGTCGGCTCGTCGGCGAGCACGAGGGTGGGGTCGTGGGCGAGGGCGCGGGCGATCGCGACGCGTTGCTGTTCACCACCCGAGAGGCGGTCCGGAAACGCCGTGCTGCGGTCGGCCAGCCCGACGGCGTCGAGGAGCGCCTGCGCACGGCGCTGCGCCTCGGCGGCCGGCACGCGGTCGAGGTCCAGCAGGACGCGGACGTTCTCCTCGACCGTCAGCGTCGGGACGAGGTTGTAGAACTGGAAGACGAACCCGATGTGGCGACGCCGGAAGAGCGTCCGGTCGCGCTCGGAGAGCCCGGCGAGGTCCACGCCGTCCACGACGACGCGCCCGGCGTCCGGCCGGTCGATACCCGAGACGAGGTTGAGGACCGTGCTCTTGCCGGCACCCGAGCGGCCGACGAGCGCTCCAATCCGCCCGCGCTCCAGGCGCATCGCGGCGCCGTCCAGGACGGTCCGGGTCGCGTCGCCTTCTCGGTAGCCTTTTCGGACGCCGTGCAGGTCGAGAACGAGGGCGGCGTCGGGCGGCATCGGGCAGGGAGGGCAGAAAGGAAAGCGCTGCGACGACCGCGGCCGTGTCAGGTTTTCAGCCAGCAGTGAAAGTTTTTGAGGCGTATCCCGTGCGATCTGGCCCAGCGGTGCCACGTTATGGAATCATCAACACAGGGTTAACAGGGCGCCCTAGGGGTGGCTCGTACGTTGGAGCCGTCACTCTCTCCACTGCGGGATGCCCGAAGCCTTTTTCATCCTCAGCGTCGTGGTCGTGACCGCGCTGGCGTTCGACTACACGAACGGCTTCCACGACACGGCCAACGCGATGGCGACGTCCATCGCGACGGGCGCGCTGGAGCCGAAGACGGCCGTCGGCCTGTCCGCGGTCCTCAACCTCATCGGTGCCTTCCTCTCCATCGAGGTCGCGCTGACGGTGAGCAACAAGGTCATCGACATCCAAGGGCCCGACGGCGCTCCGCTCGCGGCGCTCATGGGGACGCCCATCCTGACCATCGTCTTCGCCGGCCTCGTCGGCGGAATCCTGTGGAACCTGGCGACGTGGCTGCTCGGGCTGCCGTCGAGCTCGTCTCACGCCCTGTTCGGAGGCCTGATCGGCTCGACGATCGCGGCGCTCGGCATCGACGGCGTGAAGTGGGCGGGTGTCGTCGAGAAGGTCGTGCTGCCGGCCGTCGCCGCGCCCATGGTCGCCGGCCTCATCGCGGCCGTCGGGACGTGGCTGATCTACCGCATCGCGGCGAACATCCCGGACGAGCACCGCGAGGCGGGCTTTCGCTGGGGCCAGATCGGGTCTGCGAGCCTCGTCTCGCTCGCGCACGGCACCAACGATGCCCAGAAGACGATGGGCGTCATCACGCTCGCCCTCATCGCGAGCGGCGACTGGACCGACACCGAGTCTGTCCCGTTCTGGGTGAAGGCATCGTGCGCGATCGCCATCGCGCTCGGCACGTGGATGGGCGGCTGGCGCATCATCCGGACCCTCGGCAAGGGCCTCGTGGAGATCGACTCGCCGCAGGGCATGGCCGCCGAGGCGGCGTCGGCGGCGATCATCCTCTCGTCGAGCCACCTCGGCATGGCCCTCTCGACCACGCACGTCGCGACGGGCTCGATCCTCGGCACGGGCGTCGGGCGCAAGGGCGCGACCGTCCGGTGGGGCGTCGCCGGACGCATGGCGCTGGCATGGCTGCTGACGCTCCCAGCCGCGGGCGCCGTCGGCGCGCTGTGCTGGTGGCTCGCGCACACCATCGGCGGCTCAGTCGGTGTCGGCGTCGTGTTCGCGCTGCTCTGCGCGGCCTCGCTGTGGATGTACCTCCACTCGCGCAAGGCGCCCGTAGACCACGCCAACGTCAACGACGACTGGGGCAGCGAGCACGGTGTCGACGAGGCGATCCTCTCCGACGACCACCCGATCATTACCGTGCCCGACACCCATCACGCTATGTCCACCAACGGCGGGGCGACTGCGCCGCGCCGCGCCTCCTGATCCCATGGAAGTTCTGACCCACGCCTTGGCGGCGATCTGGCAGGTGCTCGTCGTCGGGCTCATCCTCGGCGCCGGCCTTCCGGCACTCTTCGCGCTCGGGATGCGGAGCCTCAGCAGCGGCCGCTTGGCAGGGGCGGACGGCCACCTAAGTTCGGACGCGCCGCCGGTGAGCGCGCTCGGCAGGGCCGGTGCGTTCGTGTGCTTCGGCATCGTCGTGCTGACGGCGCTCTACGGCATTGCCATCATCGTCCACTCGGAGTGGGCTCTGGGCTTGATCGGCATCGTCGAATAGCCGGCGCCTCTGGCACCTCGCGGCAACAGATGCGCGGCCGGACTCGGACCTGAGGCAGTGCCTTCAGCGTCCGGATCCGGCCGCGCCGGCGTTCTGCCCGGGGCGTCTATCGGCCTGAGACAGGGAACTCGATGGAGATCACGCCGGGGTAGCGGATCGGGCCGAACTGCGTGTTGATCGTCGGCCGCGCGTCCAGGCGGATGGTCTGGCGCTGGCTCTGCACACCCGCGATGTTGCCCGCGAGGCGCGCGAGATCACTCACGTTGCGGCCGAAAAAGCGGACGAGGTCCACCTCGATGGCGACTGGCAGCGTCGCCCGCGTGCCGGGCTGGATGAGGCGGTTGTCGTTGTAGATCCCCGAGACGGTTTCGGTCCCGTCGAGAAACAGGGTCCAGTCGAGCGAGACGAGCTGGGCGGCAGCCGTGCCGGCCGAGTTGTCGGCGCCGACATTGAGGTTGAACGTGAGCGGGGC
>DASVSE010000048.1:0-3914 GCA_036388235.1 Rubricoccaceae bacterium
ACTTCTCCAGCCGCCGGGCGGTCTTCGAGACGTTTGTGGACCTCCACCCGGTGCTGAAGGAGGACTACTACCTCCTGCCCGACTCGGGTGAGGAAGGCGACCCGTACGAGTCGACGCAGATCTCGATTCTCATCGCGAGCCCGGCCGGCATCTTCGGCGTCTACGACATGCGCGAGGTCCACGAGTTCAAAAAATTCTGGGCGATGGGCTCGGGCTTCGCCTATGCCCTCGGCGCGATGCAGGCGCGCTACGACGACGCGCCCGACGCGGCTGCCGTGGCATCGCTCGGCGTCGAAGCGGGCTGCACGTTCGACCGGTCGTCGGGCCTGCCCGTGTCGGTGTACGAAATCGAGGCGGCCGGCTAACGGACCCAATCACCTCACCAGTCCACTCGGTCGGCTGGGTGAGGACAGTGGAACCTGTAACCGTCGCCGCGCCTGTCAGGTGGCGGCGCGGCGGACGATCGTTTGCGTCGCGTGGGCGACGGCGAGCGTCTGGCCGTCCGGCCCCGTCACGGTCGCCTCGAAGACGAGTTGGCGGCCCGCGCGGTGCGTCAGCCGGGCTGTGACCTCGACGTACGGCAGGTCCGGCGTGACCGGCGCGAGGTACGTGACGGAGAGGTTCGCTGTAGCTGAGGGCGGGGCGACGAGGTAGCTCAGTGGCCCGACGACGTTGTCCACGGCGGCCGCGATCATGCCGCCCTGCATGTGGCCCATCGGATTCTGGTGCTGCTCCAGCAGGGGAAAGCGGGCGACCATGAGCGCGCCGACGTGCGTCTTGGCATCGCCGGGGCGGTAGTCCTGCACGTCGGTCTGCATCGCCTCGAAGACGGGCGGCGGGAGCTTGAGGCCGCCGGCGCCCGAGGCGCGCATCGCGGCGACGATCTCGGCAAAGCGGGGGTTGGTCGGGACGGACATCGAAAGGCGGGGGTGCTCGGAAAAGGAGGTGGGGCGGTCAGTTGCGCTCGCCTGTCCGCATGTGCTGCGCCGCGCCGGTTCCGCCGGCCTCGGTGGGGCCCGTCGGGAGAATGCAGCGGACGACCGTGCCGCCGCCCTCGTTGGGCTGGATGATCAGGCGGGCCCCGATGAGGTCGGCGCGGTGGCGCATCCCGAACAGGCCCATGCCGCGGCGCGCGAGGTCCGTCCGCTCGGCTGCGGAGAGCAGGTCCGGACGAGACGCGTGGCGCGTTTCCTCGCTGATGCCGACGCCGTCGTCGCGGACTTCGAGGTGGACCGACGTCGGGGTACGGTGGAGCGTCAGTTGAATCGCGGTCGCTTGCGCGTGGCGGACCGCGTTGGACAGGGCCTCCTGCGCGATGCGGTAGAGGTGGCGCATCGCGCGGCGGTCCGGGAGGTGCACCGCCTCGATGCGCGGCTCGACCCGAAGCATGCCGCCGCTGGCCTCCTCGACGGTCTTGCAGAGGACCTCCAGGGCGTCGCCGAAGCCGTGGGCGGAGACGTCGATCGGGTTGAGGCCGCGGGCCATGCTGCGGGCGGAGGTAATGGCGCGGTCGAGCAGTTCGGCGGCCCGCTCGGCCGAGGCGACCTGCTCCGAGCCTTCCGTTCGAAGCCGGGCGACATGGGCGCCGAGCAGCAGGCGGACGCCGTAAAGCTCTTGCCCGAGGCCGTCGTGGAGGTCCATCCCGATGCGCTCGCGCTCGTTCTCGGCCGTCTCCTGCACCTCGCGCTCGCGGTCGACGAGGGCGCGCTCGGCGGTGATGAGCGCCGTCGAGTCGTTCTGGACGCCGATGAAGTAGAGGACGCGACTCGCCGGGTCGTGGCGGTCCTCGCGGACCGGGCTAACGAACAGGTCGTTTTCGAACATCGTGCCGTCCTTGCGGTAGTTGCGCAGCAGCACATTGACGGGACGCTCCTCCCGGATGCCGGCCCGGAGTTCGTCGAGCGCGCCCTGGTCGCGGTCGTCGCCCTGGAGAAAGCGGCAGTTCCGCCCGAGAACCTCGTCGTGGCCGTAGCCGGTGACCGTACAGAAGTAGTCGTTGACCCAGACGATCGGGTTGTCCGGCAGGTGGGGATCGGTGAGCACGACCATGATGTCGGTCGCGTGCAGGGCCTGTTCGAGAACGTCTTGGGGAAGCGTGCGGTTAGCGAGCGGGGTCATCGGTCGGAAACGGCGGGGCGGCTGGGGGAAGGCGTGTTGGCCGGAAGAAACGCCAAGTCCAGACCGTCCGACCGGCTCCGTCAGCTGCCGAGGGCGTCGGCGAGCGCCTCGGCTTCAGCGCGGATCGCGTCGGCGTCTTCGAGCGCGTCCGTCCACTCGACCGGGAAGGCCGAGGCGCCGTGGATTGCACCGAGGAGGGCCCCCGCCATCGCGCCGACGGCCGCAGCGTCGCCACCGACGTTGATGGCCGAGAGGAGCGTCGCCTCCAGCAACTCGGGCCCCCGCGCGACCATCGCGAGGGCGAACGGGAACGCCTCGTCGGCCGCAGATCCCGTTCCGCCGCAGAGGTCCTGCAAGTCGAGCGGGAAGGCCGCGAGGTGCTCACCGACGAGCGCGATCCGCGTCGAAATGCGGGCGTCAGCGCCGAGAAGCCGCTCGGCGTCTCGGGCCGTCCCCAGGGCGGCGGCGATGAGACCTGCGCCCGTTACCGCGTCGCGGCCGAGGCACGCCCCGACGGCCGCTGCCTGCGCCGCCGCGGCGACGTGCGCGGCGGGGCTGGCGTCGACCGGCGCGAGCAGCAGGCCCGCCCAGCGCGCGACGGCGAGGCTGCCGAGTCCGCGCAGGCGCGCCTGCACGCCCAGTGGCGCCGCGCACGCCGCTGGCGCACTGCTCGGGCGGACCGTCACGTCGCCGCGGCGGAGCGGGCCCGCGGCAGCGAGCGCGGCGTGCAGCGCGACGCGCGCTTCCTCGGGGCTGTCGGGCGTCGTGCCTGTGAGCGCACGCGTGACGAGGCGGGCGCGCTGCGTGTCCGCCGTCCACTGCCCCGCCGCGAGGTCGCCGCGCTTCTCGTCGGCCCGCATCTCCTTGATGCCGCGGTAGTAGGTCCGGACGTTCTGGTGGCTGAGGCCCTCGACGGGCATCCCGAGCGCGTCGCCGATGGCGGAGCCGAGAAGGGCGCCGACGAGGCGGTCGCGGAGGCGGGCGGGGGTCGGGGCGGGCGTGGGCACAGGGCGGGCGTGGGTGGCGCCGTGCTATCCTCCGGGCCCCGCTCCCGTTCCCGCCGTGTCCGCCCCCCCCGCGTCGCTCTCCGCCGCCGCCTGGACTGCCGGCGCCTGGGCGGTCTTCGCCAAAGACGTTCGGATCGAGCTGCGGACGCGCGTCGCGCTCGGCGCGCTCGGCATGTTCGTCGCCGCGAGCCTCGTCCTCGTGCGGCTGGCGCTGGGGCGTGGAGCGCCGAGCGTGAGCATCGCCGCGGCCCTGCTGTGGATCGTCGTCGTGTTCGCCGCAGCCGTCGGACTGGGGCGGGCGTTCGTGGCCGAGGAGGAGCGCGGGACGACCCTCATCCTCCAGCTCGCGCTCCGCCCGAGTCAGGTCTATGCGGGCAAGCTCGCCTTCAATGCCGTCCTGACGCTGGCGCTGTGTGCGCTCGCCGCGGCCGGCTTCCGCCTGCTCGTGCCCGCTCCGCTCGGCGCGCCCGGCGTGCTGATCGCCGCGCTCGGCCTCGGCGCGCTCGGCCTCGCCGCCGCGACGACGCTGCTCTCGGCGCTCCTCGCGCGTGCTCAGGCGGCGGGGCCCCTCCTGCCCGTCCTCGCGTTTCCGGTCGTCGTGCCGGTTCTGATCCCCGCCGTGTCGATGACCGAAATCGCCTCGGGCGCCGCTGCCGGCGCGTGGGCGGCGGCGCGGCCGGACGTCATTCTGCTCGCGTCGTACGCAGGCCTGCTCGTTTCGGCGTCGTTTCTGCTGTTCGACTACGTCTGGCGCGACTGACCGCTAGCGGTCGATGTCGACGAGCGGCG
>DASVSE010000049.1:0-3167 GCA_036388235.1 Rubricoccaceae bacterium
CGACGGGCGCAACCGGCGGTGATGGCGCCTCGGCCCGATGAAAAAGCTCCTCTTCCCGATCGTCGCCCTCGCCCTTCTCGGCGCCGGCGGCGTCGTCTGGCTCGCCTTTCTCCCTAACGTCCCCGACCGCGCCGCCACGGCCGAGGCGGACGCGCCGTACAGCCTCCGCCTTCCCCCCGGGACGGACTTCGAGACCGCCCTCGACTCGCTCGACTCTGCCGGTGCCCTCGGCTCCCGCACGTCGCTGCGCCTCTTCGGCAGCCTCACCGGCTGGGGCGAGCAGGTCAAGACTGGGCACTACAACATCACGCCTGGCATGAGCAACTGGGCCCTGCTGGACAAGGTCCGCAAGGGCCTCCAGGACCCCATCCGGATCACGATCCCCGGCGGCCTCACGCCCGAGCGCTTCGGGCGCGTCTTGGAGCGCCAGCTTGGGACGGACTCGGCCGCGGTCGTCCGCGCTCTCCGCGACCCCGCCCTCGCCGACTCGCTCGGGACGGACACGGCCAATCTCTTCGGCCACATGCGGGCGAACACCTACGACATCCTCTGGACGACCAACGCCCGCCGCGCCGTCTCCCGCATCCACGGCTGGCACGACCGCTACTGGACCGACGAGAAAGTCGCCCAGGCCCGCGCCCTCGGCCTCACGCCCGACCAGGCCATTACGATGGCCTCCATCGTCGAGTGGGAGGCCCAGAAGCCGTCCGAGCGGCCCCGCATCGCCGGCGTCTACCTCAACCGCCTTCTCGGCCGCACGTCGTCGGGCACGATGCGTCTCCAGGCCGATCCGACCGTCCAGTACGCCCTCATGGCTGCGGGCGAGCCGACCATGCGCCGCCTCCTCTTCGTGGACTACCGCACGCCGAGCCCCTACAACACGTACCTCATCGACGGCCTCCCGCCCGGCCCGATCAACAACCCCTCGGACGACACCATCGACGCCGTCCTGAACAACGAGCGCCACGAGTTCCTCTACTTCGTCGCCGACGGAACCGGCGGGCACGACTTCTCGCGGACGGTCTCGGAGCACAACGCCAAGGCCGCCCGCTGGAGCCAGTTCATGCGCGAGCAGACCGCCATCCGCCGCCAGCGCGACGCTGCCGCGGCCGCTGCGCCCTGACGCGGGCATGCCCCGACACGGCGGGTAACGGTGCGCCCCCGGCGGCCGATACCCTGCCGCCCCCGGCGCCCCCCTCCGTGACCTCCCCCGTCCGCACGCTCGCGAGCGCCCAGCTCCGCTCCGACCTCCGCAACGCCTCGACGGGCCGCACCGGAGGCGGGCGCATCGCGACGACCGCCGCGGCCTACGGCTTCTCGGGCCTGCTGCTCGCCCTCTCGCTCGGCGCGGCAACCCCTGCCGAGGCCCTCTTCGTCGCCGGCTCGTTCGGGTTCGTCCTCGCCGCCTTCGGCGTCGTCGGCTCCTACGACGAGCTGATGGGCCGCCCCAAAGACAACGCGTGGCTCACGACGCTGCCCGCGACCGAGGGCCAGCACTACGGTGCGCGCCTTCTCGGCATCGGCGGGTTCGTGGGCCTGATGGCCGTCATGGTGGCCCTGCCGGTCGGCGTCCGTGTGGCCTTCTCGGGAGGTCCGGTCGTCGGCGCGCGCGTTGGCGCACTCGTCGCGGCCGGTGTCGTGTGGACGGCCGCCGTCTCGCTCGCCCTCCTGTGGACGCTGACGCTGACGTTGCCACAGCGCTTTCTCCGGTCCGCCATCGGCGTCACCCGGGCGGTCCTCGTTGCTGGCCTCGTCGTCGGTTTTCAGTGGATCCAGAGCGGCGTCCACGCTGCCGCAGCGCCGTGGTGGCCCGGCGCCTGGCTCGCCGACGTCCTCGACGGCCGTCCGACACTCGGCCTCGGCGTGTTTCTCGTCTCGCTCGTCGGGCTGACGGCCGCGTTCGTGGCCGTCTTTCCGCGGCGCTACTTCGCCCTACTCGCGCGCCTCGGCGCGGGCGAGCGCGAGTCCGAAACCGAGCGCCGCTCGCGGCGGCTCACAGCCGTCGAGCGTGTCCTGGCGCGGAGCGGGCCCGAGCGCGCCGCCTACGGCTTTGCCGTCGCCGCGTTCACCGACGACCGGATCGTGCGCGGCCGCCTGTGGCCGGCCGCGCTTCTGCCGCTCGGCTTCGCCGCCTTCGGGTGGATCGCGGGCGGGCTCGGCAGCCTGTTCGTGTACGGCCCGGCGAGCGTGCTCCAGATCCCCGAGACGCAGTTCCACCTCTCGGTCCTCGTCGTGCTGCTGTTCTGCGCGCAGTCGCTCGTGCAGACGCTTCAGTTCTCGGACCACGCGCGCGCCGCGTGGGTCTTCGGGACACTTCCCGAGGCGAACCCGCGCGGCCTTCAGGCCGGCGCGCAGCAGGCCCTCGTCGTGCGCGTGCTCGCGCCCCTCGGGGTCGGATTGGCGGTCGTGCTCGCCTTCCAGATGCCTGCCCTCGACGCCGCCCTCCACGCCCTCTACTGGTTCGCCGTGTGCACCGTCACGACGCGCGTCGTGGCCCTGGCGTACCGCCGTCCCCCTTTTTCGCGCCACAGCGACACGTTCAGCGCGGGCGCGCGGTTCGTGCCGCTCATCGTGTCCATCCCGGCCGGGGCGCTGGCGATGCTCGTGCAGGTGGGCGCGTTCACGTCACGCCCGCGCGCGGTCGCCGTCTCCATTGGCCTCATCGTGGCGAGCGACCTCGTCGGGCGCCTCGTCGTGCGCTGGAGCCGGCCGCGGCGCGCGCCCGCTACTTCGCCCGTCGCCGCGGCAGCGTAAAGCAGACGAGGCCGGGCTTCACGCGGAGCCCGGCCTCGGTGCTGAGTGGCTGGCTGGCTGGGTCAGTCGCCGCGCCCACCGCGGCGGCCGTCCCCACCCGAGCCACGGCTCGGTGCGGGGCGCGACTCGCTGCGGCTCGGCGCGGGCCGGCTTTCCTGGCGGCTCGGCGCCGGGCGGCTCTCTTCGCGGCGCGGCGGGGGCCGGCTTTCCTCGCGACGCGGCGGAGGGGCCTCCTGGCGCGGCGGGGGCGCATACCGCGGCTCCTCGCGGCGCGGCGGCGCCTCCTGCCGGGCGGGTGCTTGACGAACCGGCTCGGCCTGGCGCACCGGCGCCTGACGGACAGGCGCCGCCTCGCGGACGGGCGCCTGACGCACGGGCGCCGCTTCGCGAACCGGCGCTTGGCGAACCGGGGC
>DASVSE010000050.1:0-2938 GCA_036388235.1 Rubricoccaceae bacterium
ACGAAGCGGGCCTCGTCGAGGCTGCCGCGGTTGACGCCGAGCAGGCCGCCGAAGCCTTCCTCGCGGATGCGGTCCATGCCCCAGATCTCGACGTGGAGGCCGAGGACCTCGCCGAGTTCGGCCATGCGGTCGGCGAGGAGAGCCGGCGTCTTCTCGTCGGGCGAGAGGTTGACGAGGTCGCGGGCGACGTTGGTGGCCTCGGCGCGGGCGTCGGCGGCGACGAGGGCGACGTCGACGACGAGGCGCGGGTTGAGGCTTCGGGCGTAGCTGAGAGCGTCGGCGAGGATGAGGCGGCCCTCGGCGTCGGTGTTCATGACCTCGACCGTCGTGCCGCCGTGCATGTGGAGGACGTCGCCGGGAACGACGGCGCGCTCGCCGGGGCGGTTGTCGGTCATGGGGATGAGGCCGACGACGCGGATCGGGAGGCCGAGCTCGGCGGCGCCGTAGAGGGCGCCGAAGACGGCCGCGGCGCCGCCCATGTCGGCCTTCATCTTGTCCATCGAGCCGAGCGTCGGCTTGAGCGAGAGCCCGCCCGTATCGAAGGTGACGCCCTTTCCGACGAGGACGACCGGAGCAGCGTTTGCTGCCTCGTCGGGCTCGTGCTCGACGACGACGAAGCGGGCCTCGTCCTGGCTACCGCGGTTGACGCCGAGCAGACCGCCAAAGCCTTCTTCGCGGATGCGGTCCATGCCCCAGATCTCGACGTGGAGGCCGAGGACCTCGCCGAGCTCGGCCATGCGGTCGGCGAGGAGGGCCGGCACCTTCTCGTCGGGCGAGAGGTTGACGAGGTCGCGGGCGACGTTGGTGGCCTCGGCGCGGGCATCGGCGGCGACGAGGGCGACGTCGAGGTCGTGGTGCGTCTCCGGGTCGGCTGCGTCGGCGTGGAGGGCGAGCGTGAAGACGGGCGGGGCGGTCGCAGTCTTGTACGTATCGAAGCGGTAGCCCCCGAGGCGGGCGCCTTCGACGAGTGCACCGGCGCGGTCGAGGTCGGCGCCGTCGAGGGCGAGGACGATGCGCTCGGCGTGAACGGCGCGGGCGGCCTTCATGCCGCCGGCGGCGGCGAGGCGCCACGCGTCGAGCCCCCCCTTTTTGGACACGTCCACGACGACGAGGCGGCGGGGGCCGGGGCCGTCGCGGAGGACGGTGACGGGGGCTTTGGCCGTGCGGGCGTCCGCGAGGGCGGCGGTGACGGTCTCTCCGAAGGCCTCGGCGAGGGCGGCCGGGGCATCCCCGAAGACGGGCAGGATGAGGGCGTCGGCCGAGACGGCGGCGAGGGGGCCGTCGAGCAGGTC
Source organism: Rubricoccaceae bacterium (assembly GCA_036388235.1). Lineage (GTDB taxonomy): Bacteria > Bacteroidota > Rhodothermia > Rhodothermales > Rubricoccaceae > DASVSE01. The sequence continues at coordinate 1,293 of DASVSE010000050.1, forward strand.
GGTGTGGAGGGGCATGGGATGAGACAGAGAGGAAAGGGCGGCGGTCAGCGGCAGTCGCGCGTCACCGATCGGGCATCCTGAGTCACCGAGCGAGCATCCTGGCTCACCGAGACGGTACCCGGGCGACGCGGCGCGGCGTGGGGACGTCAGAGGCGGCCCTGAAACTGGGCGAGGAGGGCGAGATCGGCGTCGGAGAGGTCGCCGTCGGCGGCTTCGGTCGTGCCGGGGGAGGCCATGACGTGTGCGGGAGCCGAGTCCACGACGTCTTTGAGGAGGCGCTTGAGCTGGGCGTCGGCGACGTAGGCGCCGGCGGCGTTGGCATGCCCGCCGCCGCCGAAGTGGCCCGCCCAGCCGTTGATGGGGCAGTCGCCTTTGGAGCGGAAGGAGAGCTTGACGCCCGACGGCAGTTCGAGGAAGATGGCAGCCGCGACGACGCCGTCGAGGGAGAGGGCATAGTTGACAAGTCCCTCGGCCTCGTCGAAGAAGGCGCCTGTCTGACGGATCGTGTTCTGGGTGACGAGGATGGTCGCGAAGCGGCCGTCGTAGTGCGTCTGGATGGTCGCGAGGGCGGCAGCGAGCAGGCGGAGGCTGGCGAGCGAGCGGCCGTCGAAGAGGGCGACGTGGATCGGCTCGGGGCGGAGGTCGCCTCGGGCGAGAATGTCCGCGACGACGGCGTGGGTGCGGGGGGTCGTCGCACCGTAGCGGAACGAGCCCGTGTCGGTCATAATGCCGACGTAGAGGGCCGTCGCAACGGCGCGGTCGATCAAGCCCGGATCGTGACCGGCGACGAGGTCGTAGACGACTTCGGCCGCCGCGGCGGCGTCGGTCCGAACGCAGGCGCGCGTAAACCACGTCTCGGGGTCCGGGTGGTGGTCGACGAGCAGGATCGGCTTGCCCGCCTGGACGAAGACGTCGCCGGCGGCGCCGAGGCGGTGGCGGGCATTCGTGTCGAGGACGACGAGGACGTCGGCCTGAGCGACGGCACGGGCCTGGTCGAGGTTGCCCGACTCGACGGTCTGGACGAGGCCCGCGGGCTGCTCCTCGACGAGCCAGTCGAGCGTCCGCGGGACCGGGTCAGTGTTGAGGATCAGGACCTGCTTGCCCGCCGCCATGAGGGCGCGGGCGAGGGCGATCTCGGAGCCGATGGCGTCGCCGTCGGGGCGGAGGTGCGTCGTGAGGACGACGCGGTCGGCGGCGAAAATCTGGTCGCGGATCTCCGCGAGGTCGGGCGAGTCGCGGACGGCGAGCGAGGCGTCGGGCATGGACAGGGTCAGATCGGGCGACAGAGGGCGCCCGCGGCGGCCGGGCGAAGCGTAGAAGACGGCGTGCGAGCGCCGATCAGCGGGCGGGAAGGGCGGCGACGTTGATCGTCTTGACGAACACGTCCAGCAGGTCCAGCCCGACGCGGTTGCCCGAGGCTTCGACGATGTAGCGCTCGTTGGCCTGCATGCGCACGACGGCGCTCGTGGCCGTCTGCGAGCGCTGCACGGGCTGGCCGTTGAGGCGCCCCGTCGGGGGGACGGTAAGGCCCATGAGGCTTGCGCCCTCGGCCGAGCCGACGTCGAGGATGAGGAGCGTCACGGCCTGCGGGCCGGTCCCGTAGACGCTCGACGCGCGCGAGACCGAGAGGCCCATCGCGCTGTCCT
>DASVSE010000051.1:0-1972 GCA_036388235.1 Rubricoccaceae bacterium
GCCGCGAGATCGTAGCGGTCACGGGCGGCGCCGTAGGCCAAGTGCGCACCGATGGCGCCGCCCGCGGCCGTCCCGACGACCGCAGCGAAGGCGATTCCGCGGCCGCGGTCGCCGCGGTGGATCTGGCCCCATCCCGGCAGCACGGCTGAGCGGAGGGCGGCGCCTGCGCGCGGATCCGGCAGGACGACGTAGCGGAGCACCGCCGGGGCGGCTGGCGCACCTATCACGGCCGTTTCACGGACGCTCTCAAACAGGGCGACCGTTCGCGGTGGGACGAGAACCGGGTCTAGTGTTCGACTGGGGTCGATCGAGAGCGCAGCCGCAAACTGCGTCCGAGCGTCGGCGTCTTCGGCTCGGGCGGCGAGCAGGACGCCGAGGGTCGTGTGCAGTTCGGCGAGTTCACCTGGCGAGAACGCGCTGTAGTCCGCGAGGGCCTCGCGGGCCCGCTCCTCGGCAGTGGCATAGTCCAGCCGTTCTGTCGCCTCACGGACGGCTCGGAGCAGGTCCTGGGCCGGCTGAGCACGGGCTGCGGGGCTCAGAGCAGTGGCCGATAGAATGGCTGCGACAAGTGCCGTCCGGATCCGGTTCATCGGACGAGTGTGACGAGGACGGCAGACGTCCCGGACGCCGTCGTGAGGCGCGCGGCAAAGATGCCGGCCGGGAGCGCCGACGCGTTCCACCGGATCTCATGAGTACCGGCCGCGAGCGGGCCGTCGGCGAGTGTGGCGACGACGCGGCCACGGATGTCGGTGATCGTCACCGTCGCAGCTTCAGCGCGGTCGAGCGTCACGCGCAGCCGGACGGCCCCCCGAGCCGGATGGGGTCCGGTGAGGGTAAGACCCGGGGTGCCCAGGGCCGGGGTGTCCTCCTCGCCGACGGCCACCATCGGCAGGCGAACGACACTCGTGAGAACAGTCCCAAACTCGTCTGTCCCGCCGACGACGTACAGGTCCGGCCCGAGGACAGCGGCAACGGCGCCTTCACGTCCTTCCGGAAGGGGCGAGAGTGCGGTCCAAGCAGATGCTCCAGCCGTCAGCCGCTCAACGTCGGCGACGCGGACGTTGCCGGCATCGCGTCCACCGACGGCGAAGAGCGTCGCACCGTCCGTCGCGAGGGCGAGGGCGCCGCGGGCGCGCAGGAGCGACGGCAGCGGAGCGGCCGACGCCCCCGGAACGAACCGCTCAACCGTCCCGACCGGGCCGGCCGGTCCGAAGCCGCCTGCCAAGACGACCGCTCCTCCCACGCTCGCCGAGCCTGCGAGCGCTCGCGGCTGCGCCAGCGTCCACGGCGCGTACGGGTTCCAGTCCTCGTCCTCGTACCGCTCGGCGGACCGGAGCAGTGGGCCGTACTCCCCCGCCCCACCGACGGCATAGATCTGCCCACCGACGACACCAGCACCATGGCCGATCCGGGCTTCGTCGAGGCTCGAGGCCGACCGCCACCGGTTCTCGCGGGAGTCGAACCTCTCGACGTCGTCGAGGGCGCCGCTGGCGTCGCGGCCTCCGAGTACGTAGAAGTCCCCGTTGAGCACGACGGCGCGGGCGTCGGCGCGGGCGCGGTCCATCGGGGGCATCGCGCTCCATCCCGTGGCCGGGTCGAACACCTCGACCGAGCGGAGGAGCGTCCCGCCGGCGCGCCTCCCGCCGAACACGTAGAGCCGCCCGCCGGAGACCGTCCACGCCGCATCGGCGCGTGGCGTCGCCATCGGGGCAGCCGCCTGCCATGCCTGAGCGGCCGGGACGGCGGAGGTGGCGAGCAGCAGACCGGCGAAAACGAAAAGCCGAGACATCGGGTTGAGTGCAGTCATGAAACGGGGCACGCAAACGGTATGCCGGGAGATCAGGGCGCGGGCCGATCCATCCGGATCTGCACGGTCCGCTGCTCACCTGCGGTGACGCGGAGGCTCGTCTCGCGCGTGCCCAGCGTGGGGTGCTCGAAGCGGAGCGCGTGCACGCCAGGAGCGAGCGTGAGC
>DASVSE010000052.1:0-5203 GCA_036388235.1 Rubricoccaceae bacterium
TCTACCGTGCCGACGAGGCGGCAGGCGTCGGGACCGGACTGGGCCTCGCCCTTGCGAAAGAGTGGACCGAGCGCCACGGCGGACGCGTCGAGGCCGTCTCGGAGCCCGGAGCGGGCTCGACGTTTACGCTCGTGCTTCCGCTGGATGACGACAGCACCACGCGCTCGGTACCAGCCATCGCGGTCGCAGGAGACGCCGCTGCTGCGGATCAGCCGGAGCGCTCGGGTGATGGAGCGCCGACGCTTGATGCCGCCCTGTCTGACGTGGAGGACGGGCCAGATGCGGCGGAAGCGTCAGATGCCGAGGCGCTCGTCGTGCTCGTCGCCGAAGACCACGACGACCTGCGGGCTTACGTCGCAGGTCACCTCGCGCGCATCGGCGGCGGCCGGCCCGTTCACATCGTCGAAGCTGCCGACGGCGAGGCCGCGCTCTCCCTCGCGCTCGACCTCGTGCCAGACCTCGTCGTGTCGGACGTGATGATGCCGCGCCGTGACGGGATGAGCCTCACGCGCGCACTCAAAGAGGACATGCGCACGAGCCATGTGCCCGTACTGCTGCTCACGGCCCGCGCCGATGCCGCGTCGCAGGTGGCCGGCTTCTCGTCGGGTGCGGACGGTTACCTGCCAAAGCCGTTTTCGGCCGACGTGCTGCGGGCGCAGGCGGCGGGCCTCATCGCCGAGCGGCACCGCCTCCGCGACCGCTGCGCCGCCGCGCTCCGGCCCGCCGTTCGCGGTGGGCTCGACGGGCGTGATGGCGCCCATCGCGACGGACATCTGGTAGGCGCCCAGCCCGAGGACCCGAGTCTTTCCCCCGCTGAAGTGCGCTTTCTCGACGCCGTCGATGCCGCCATCGCGGGCGGCGTCGGCGACGCGCTCTTCGGGGCCGAGACGCTGGCCGAAACGCTCGCGCTCTCGCCCCGGCAGCTCGCCCGCAAGCTCAAGGCACTCTCGGGTGACACGCCGGGGCGGCGCCTGCGCCGCGCACGTGTCGAAGCTGGCGCGGCCCTGCTCGCGGCCGGAACCCACTCGGTCAAAGAGGCGGCAGCAGCGGTCGGCTATGCCGACGATGAGGGCTTCCGGCGCGCCTTCGTCGCCGTCCGCGGCCAGCTTCCATCAGCCGTCGCCGACACAATGGTTGCCGCGTAAGCAGTGCGCGGATCTGCGTGAAGGGGGGCATTCTAGGCATTTAACCTGCAAATGTCCGATTCGGCAGGCCAAACGTCCGGTCTGTCGGGTCCGGTTCGGGGCACGTTGGGGTCGTCCCCATTGCCCCCGTCATGTCCGACTTCCTCCCCCGCCTTCTCGCCCTCGTCGATGCCCGCCGCTCGGACCCGAGCACAAGCGTCGAGACGCTCGCCGAGCACCTGTCCATGACCTCGCGCCACCTGCGGCGCCTGCTCGTCGCCCGGACGGGCGAGACGCCGAGTGCGCTCCTGCGCCGCCACCGCATTGAGCACGCTGAGCGCCTGCTCACCGCCGGAGCCACGCACCGCGCTGCGGCCCGCTCGTCGGGCTACACCGACCTTTCGTCGTTCAACCGTGCCTTCCGAGCCGTCACCGGCCGGGCACCGGCCCAGGTGCGGAGCGCGCGAGACGAGACCACCGACCGCCCGATGCAGCGCGAGGGCTCGCCTCACCCGGCGCGCTCCGGGACGGCTCACATGCGGTAGCACCCGCCCACGCCATCCGGCGAGTCCGTGCGGCCGTCTCTCACGCGAGGGGCGGCCGCACGCGCGTTTGGGGCCGAGCCCCGTTGACCCGGCGGCCCACGGTTCTACATTGGCTCCATGTTTGCAGTTGACCACGTTCTCGTCTCCGACGCGCTCCTCGACGCGCCCTTCGCGTGCCACCTCGGCTCGTGCCTCGGCGGCTGCTGCGTCCACGGCGACCGAGGCGCGCCGCTCGAGGCCGAGGAGCTGCCCCGGATCGAGCACGCCCTCACGGTCGTCCGCGACCGGCTCCGTCCCGAGGCGCTCTACGAGATCGAGAAAAACGGCACGTGGGAGGGCGATGAGGATGACGGCTATGGCACGACGACCGTCCGCGGCCGCGAGTGCGTGTTCGTCGTCTACGACCGCGGCGTGGCCAAGTGCGCCATCCAGGCCGCGTACTGGGAAGGCAAGACCGACTGGGAGAAACCGCTCTCGTGCCACCTCTACCCCATCCGCGTCGAGCAGTACGGGACCGGCGCAGACGCCGTGGACGTGCTCAACTACGAGCAAATCGACCTCTGCCGGCCCGCCATCCCGCACGGGCGTCGGACCGGCACGCAGCTCGCGGACTTCCTGGAGCCACCGCTCACGCGTCGTTACGGTCCGGACTGGTTCGCGCGCTTCCGCGACGCGCTCGACCAGCGCCGCGACGATCTCGGCATCGGGCCCGACGCGGTCTCCGATTCGCCTCTTAAGGCCCGCTAAACCCGGCCGGGCGCCGGCCGATACGCTCCCGGGCGGCCCACGCCCGGCCTCCTCCTCGCTTCGCCATGCTGAACCTCCGCCAGAGCCAGTCGCTTCAGCAGAAGCTCTCGCCCCAGCAGATCCAGTACATCAAGCTGCTCCAGCTGCCCACGCTGGCGCTGGAGCAGCGGATCAAGGCCGAACTTGAGGCCAACCCGCTCCTGGAGGAAGGCGAAGAGGAGTACGAGTCCGACACGCCCGAGGCCGACGTCGCCGAAGCCGCCGCCTCGCAGGAGGAGCCGACTGACGACCGCGAGGCCGACCGCAAAGACGACGAGTTCGACTGGGACGACTTTCTCAACGCCCCCGACGACCTCTACGGCTACAAGGCCGAGGTCGACCGCTCGGCCGAGGAGGACGACCGCGAAACGCCGATGGCCGCCATGTCCTCACTCGCCGACGGCCTCTACGACCAGGTCGGCCTCCTCGACCTAGACGAGACGCAGGCACTCGTCGCCGACCAGATCATCGGCTCGATCGACGAGGACGGCTACCTCCGCCGGCCCGTCGAGTCGATCCTCGACGACGTGATGTTCAACCACGGCCTCATGATCACCGAGGCCGAGGTCGAGAAAGTGCTGAGCCGCATCCAGCGCCTCGACCCCGTCGGGATCGCCGCGCGCGACCTGCGCGAGTGCCTGCTCGTCCAGCTGGACATGCTCCCGACTGCCACGCCCGGCCGGTCGAACGCCATCCGGATGCTCCGTGACGCCTACAAGGCGTTCACGATGAAGCACTTCGACCAGATCATGCGCAAGCTCGGTCTGGAAGAGTCCGAGCTCAAAGAAGCCTTCGACCTCATCCGCTCGCTCGACCCGAAGCCCGGTGAGGGCGACGTCGTCGCACAGACGAACTACATCACGCCGGACTTTACGGTCTCCCGTGACGACGAAGGCTTTACGATCGCGCTCAACGGCCGCAACGCGCCCGAGCTGCGCGTGAACCGGCACTACCGGGACATGTGGAACGACCTCTCGGCGAAGGGTCGGGCCGGCAATCCAGCCGTGAGCGAGACCAAGGACTTTCTCAAGACGCGCATGGAGTCCGCACGGTGGTTCATCAACTCCATCCAGCAGCGCCGCCAGACGATGCTGCGCGTGATGGAAGCCATCGTCTCGATCCAAGAGGAGTTCTTTACCAACGGCATGGGTTCGCTCCGGCCAATGATCCTCAAGGACATCGCGGACATCATCGGGATGGATATCTCGACCGTCTCGCGCGTCGTCAACGGCAAGTACGTCCAGACCGAGTTCGGCGTCTTCGAGCTGAAGTTCTTCTTCTCCGAGGGCATCACCAACGACGACGGCGAGGAGGTCTCGAACAAGGAGGTCAAGGCCCTGCTGGAGCGCATGATTGCGGCCGAGGACAAGGCGCACCCGCTTTCAGACCAGGCGCTCGCCGAGATGCTCGCCAAGGAGGGCTTCCCGATTGCCCGGCGAACGGTCACGAAGTACCGCGAGCAGTCAGGTCTCCCCGTGGCACGCCTGCGCCGCCAGATCGTCCTCGCGTAGGGTGGACCTTCTCGCGCCGCTCCCGCCGGACCACTGGGGCCGCGAGCCCGACGCCAACGCGTTCGTCGAACTGCACAACCTCGTCGCGGCCGCCGAATCGGTCTACGACATCGGGCCGACGGACACGGATCGGATCGCGCGTGAGCGGGGCGTCGACCTTCAGACAGCCTTCCGCGACGAGCGCGTCGGGCTCTATGTCCGCCTGTTCGAGGATGCCGAGGCGCAGGGTGACCTGACTCCAGACGGGCTACACCGCCTCGGGCACCTTGCCCGCACGCTTGCTCTCACCCCGGCCGACGTGCGGACGGTCCACACGCAGGCGTTTGGATGGACCGTCGAGCGTGCGCTCGCGGACGACTGTCTGACGGTCGAGGAACGGCTGCATCTCTACGCGCTTCAGCAGACGTTGGGGCTGGACCCGATGCAGACTGCCGGGACGGTTCAGACGGCGGCCCGGCAGCGCCTGCTCGTCGCCGTCGCGCGCGTGCTGTGCGACGGAAAGCTGGCCCCTGACGAGGCAGCCGAGGTCGCACAGGCTGTCCAGGCGCTCGGCATCGCCGTGCCGACCGAGGTCGCTGCGATGCTCAACCGCGCCGCCTCGGCGTGGGAAGACGCCCGACCGCTGCCCCGTCTTCCCGCTTCTGTCCGTTTGGGTGAGGGGGAATCCGAGCACGCCCGGCTCGCCGCACGCTGGGCCTTCAAGCGCGCCGACTCGCTCCGCGACGCGTTCGCCGATGGTGTCTCGACGGCCGCGACGGCCCTTCAGCTGTTTCCGTGGGACCGCTTCATGGCCCCACTCAGACAGGGCGACGTGGTGCTGACGAGCGCGCGCCTCGTCCTGCTCGACGCCGAGCGCGCGACGCAGTACGTCCCGCTCAAAACGGTCGACGAGGCCATCGCCTTTTCAGACGCGCTCGTGCTCAGAATCGCCAACGACGCACGGCGGATCATCCTCACGGCTGGAGACGAAACGCAGGCGCTCGCTCAGCAGGTCGTCCGTGCGCTCGACGCGCTCCCCCACCGCCAGCCCGCCCATGGCGGCCACCCGGCCCACTGGCGGCCCATCGCGTCGACGGATCCGAGCGTCCGGGCCGACGAGGGCTTCGGGTGGGAGATTGGCGGAACAGCCGTAGTGACGGCCGGGCGGCTCGTGCTGACGAACGTGACGGGCGCGCACAGCATCGCGCGGACGCTCATCGTCACCGTTGAACGCTACGGCCGCACCCTGCGCGTGGAC
>DASVSE010000053.1:0-2698 GCA_036388235.1 Rubricoccaceae bacterium
GTGGGCCGATACCTCGGCCGCGAGGGCCGTCCGCAGCAAGCGCGCGAGCGCGTTGTCTCCTGCGGGGTCGGCCGCAGCCTCGCCCTCGGCGGGTGCGTCGACGTCGAGGCCCTTGGCGGACATCTTGCCCTGAAGCAGTGCGTAGTCGCCGTCGGCGTGGAAGTCGACAAGGTGGAGCACACCGCGGCCGTCCGACCCGTCGCGGAGGGCCGAGGCGGCCCAGAGAAGGAGGCGGCCGAAGTACTCGACGGCGGCCGGCTGGAGGGCGTCGACGGAGGCCGATCCCATCACGGTCGCGTCGCGGAGCGCCGAGGCGCGGCGCCCCGGAGGCGTCGCGGCGTAGGCTTGGCTGACGCCGGCGGCCCACGGGCTCAGGATGTCCTTAAACCACGCATACGCCTCGATCTCGGCGTCGGGCGTCGTCGCGAGCAGGCCGGCGAGGCCCTTGGTGAGGTCCGGCCGGTGCGGGTCGGCGGGACGGAGGAGGAAGGCGCCGAGGTGGAGCAGGTAGGCCGCACGCGTGCGGAGGCGCTCGTCGGCCCCGAGCGGAAGGTCCGCCCACGTCAGGCGCGTGTTGCCGCGGTCGGGCTGGAAGACGCGCGTCGCGCGGCGTCCCTGCCCGAGCGTTTCGGCAAAGTGGATCGCCCCAAGCGCCCCGATGGCCTCCTCGACGTAGGCCGGGTTGGCCTGCGCCTTCTGGCCGAGGACGGGCTGGACGATGTTGCGGCTCGGTCGATCGCTCCCGACGGCGTAGATCGCGTCGTAGAGCGTCCCGCCGGCGCTGTCCTGTGCTCGCGTGACCTCCTGCGCCATGCCGTAGAACTGGAGTGCGTTGGCCGTGTCGAGCAGGTACCGGTCCGGGTCGACGGACTCGATGCGTCGCGCGGGCTGGTAGTGCGGCAGGATCATCACCGCGCCCCACGTGAGCATTTTGGCCGCCCGCTCGGCGTCGCGGCGGCGGAGCGCGTCTTCAATCGCCCCGCGGATCACAGGCAGTAGGCTCGCCCCCGTCCCGCCGAAGATCGACGCCGCGACGACGACCGGGACGGGCTGCCCGGCAGCGGATTCCTTGACGAGCGCGTCTAGAAACGGCCCGGCGTGGGTGGGCAGCTCGGTCGCGAGGTGGTCGGCGAGGACGAGGCAGCCGAGGTTGGGGCGGGCGCGGAAGCCGTCGTCGCAGCTCGCGGTCTGCTCGTCGGCGTCGTAGAGCAGGTCGAGGACGGCCTGCTCGTCGGGCGAGGCCCCGTTGGCGATGCCGCCGTCGCGCGTCGTGTCCAGCGTCTCCGTAAGCGTGGTGACGCTCAGCTCGGAGCCGAAGATCTGGAGGTAGCTCTTGGTGTCTTTGCGGAGGAAGCCGCCGCCGGTCGTCGTCTCGACGGCCCACGGCCACCGCTGGACGTGCTGGTAGGACCGCGCCGTCTGGAGCGCGCGCTGGAGGTTGCCGTTCGTCGTGTCGGCGTCGACGAGGAGGACGTGGACGCGCCGCGGCGCCATGCCGGCCGCGCAGAGGTGCACGAGGGCCTCGGCGACCTTGGCCCCGGTGCCGCCGCCGGCGATCAGAAACAGGCTGTCAGACATGGGAATGCGATACGGAACACAGGGGGCGAGGCGCGGGAAGGGGACCTGCGGCTCGCAGTCAGATCACGTCGCGCACGCCGAGGCCGCGCAGGACCGGGTAGCGCCGCGTTGCGACGTACGTGCCGACGGCGAGGCCGCCGAGCGCGCCGAGCAGGACGGCGAGGTAGAGGCCCCACGAGACCGACCCGTTGCCGGTCTCGTAGATCAGCGCCGGATCCGCGTTGACGAGGTCGCCGACGCTGTACTGCAGGTCTTCCATGGCGACGCTGACGTCGGTCACGAGCGCTTCGAGGACGGCCAGCACGACGAGCACGACGGCGAAGAACAGCATCACGGCGCGGTTGCGCGCGCGCAGTGCGGCCCCAACGCGGGCGGGGCCATCGGCCGCGCCGCGCCCGCCCATCCGGAGCGTCGTCAGCGTATACGCGATGCCGGCGAGGACGAGGAAGAACAGCAGGAAGGACAGGACCGGGACCATCAGCGTTCGCGCCACTCGGCGAGCAAAAGGGTGCGGGCCGGGACGTAGTCGTCCCGGAGGATCGCCCCGAGCAGGGGCGCGAGGTTGAGCGTCTGCCCGCAGCGCGCGGCGTCGCAGTCGGTCGGCGTCGAGAGGCCGTCGGGGACGAGGCCGGGCGCGGACTCGTAGGGCACGAGCGAGAGCAGGAACGCAAAGTGCCGCGCGCCGTCGGCGGCCGTCCCATCCACGCCCGCACCGGCTGTCGCGGGGCGCTTGACGGGCAGGGTGACGTGCGCGACGCCGACCGAGTCCACAGTGACCGTCGGGCGGTAGACGTCGACCTCGACCTCGCGGAGCGCGACCGAGTCGCGGCGCGTGGACACGGCGAAGGCGCGCAGGCGCGGCCGGAGCGTCCGTAGGAACGTCGCGCGCTCGGCCTGAGAGAGCGAGCGCCACGGCTCGGCGTCGTCGTCCACGCGGAGCGTGAACTCCAGCGGCACGAAGCCCTGCGCGTCGGCGGCGCGGTTGTCGACGCTGGCGACAGGGACGGCCTCGAAGCCGGGGGCGACGGTCTGGTCGAGGCCGCGCAGGAGCGTTCGGGGCCGCCGTGAGCCGGCGACAGCGACCTCGGCGACGGGCTGGAGGTCGCCGTCGCGCCCGCCG
>DASVSE010000054.1:0-2507 GCA_036388235.1 Rubricoccaceae bacterium
CGAGACGGTCCTGCTCGTCGTGCCGGGCCTGCCGTGAGCTACGCCCCGAGGTAGACCCAGCCGAGGATCGCGAGGCCGATGGCGATGCGGTACCACGCGAAAATGCTGAACGTGTGCTGGGCGACAAACCGGATCAGAAACCGGATCACGATGAGGGCCGACACGAATGCGACCACACACCCGACGGCGAAGAACGACGCGTCGGAGGACGAGAGCGCGTCAGACTCTTTGAACAGTTTCAGGCCCGACGCGCCGAGCATGATCGGGATGGCGAGAAAGAACGAGAACTCGGTCGCCGCGACGCGCGAAAGACCGAACGCGACGCCACCGAGGATCGTCGACGCGCTGCGCGAGACGCCGGGAAAAAGGGCGAGGCACTGCGCAAGGCCCACCTTAAGCGCGTCCGGCGGCTCGATGTCGTCGACCCGGAGGACGCGGATGCGCCGCCTCTCGGCCATCCGCTCGACGGCCAGGATCGCGACGCCGCCGACGACCAGAGCCGCGGCAACGGTCTCGATGCGGAAGAGGTGCTCGTCGATCCAGTCGTCGAAGAGGAGCCCGAGGATGGCGGCCGGGACGGAGGCGAGAATGACCGAACCTGCGAGACGCCGCGCGGCCCGCTCCGTCGGCAGCCGGCGGATCACGTCGAGCAGCTTGGCGCGGTACACCCACACGACGGCGAGGATCGCCGCGAGCTGAATGACGACGTTGAAGACGACCATCCGCGGCTCGGACGGGTCCAGCCCGAGCGCGTCCGTGGCCAGGATGAGGTGGCCGGTCGACGAGACGGGGATAAACTCCGTCGCTCCCTCGACGAGCCCGAGCACGGCGGCACGGGCAAGGTCGGCAAGGGAGCCGGGGGCGGCGGGCTGGAGCATCGGCGCGGGTGAGGGGCGTCAAGATACCGGGCGTCGCCTCAACGGCCGCGAAAAGCGGGCGAACGGGTCCGGCGCGGCACCGGGCGACGACTTCAGGCGACGGCCGGGCGGTCGCGGAAGAGCGGGGCGGCGCCGTGCTCAATCGTTGCCGCCGTCACATGGCAGACGGTCCCGCCGCGCGTGTCCGGGCTCTCGAACATGAGGTCCTGCATGGTGTCCTCGAGGACCGAGCGGAGGCCGCGGGCGCCCGTCTTGAGCGAGACGGCCCGGGCGACGATGGCGTCGAGCGCGCTGTCGTCCACGACGAGGTCCACGCCGTCCATCGCGAACAGCTTCTGGTACTGCCGCACGAGCGCGTTCTTGGGCTCGGTGAGGATGCGGCGCAGCTCGCCCGGCGCGAGGCCGTCGAGGGCCGTCACGACGGGCAGGCGGCCGACGAGCTCGGGGATGAGGCCGTAGCGCAGCAGGTCGTCCGGCTCGGCGTGGCGGAAGAGCGTCGGGTCCTTGGGGTCGGCGGCCGTCCGGGAGGCGGCGTCGAAGCCAATCTGGCCGCGCGAGAGGCGGCGCGCGATCTGGGCGGCCAGCCCGTCGAAGGCGCCGCCGCAGATGAACAGCACGTTCCGCGTGTCGAACTGGACGAGCGTCTGCTCGGGGTGCTTGCGGCCGCCCTTCGGCGGGACGCCCGCGATCGTCCCTTCGAGCATCTTCAGGAGCGCCTGCTGGACGCCCTCGCCCGAGACGTCGCGCGTGATGGACGCGTTGTCGCCGCGGCGGGCGAGCTTGTCGATCTCGTCGACGTAAATGATGCCGCGCTCGGCGCGCTCCAAGTCGAAGTCCGCCGCCTGGAGGAGGTGGCTGAGGATGGACTCGACGTCCTCGCCGACGTAGCCCGCCTCGGTCAGTGCCGTCGCGTCGGCGATGGACAGCGGGACGTCGAGAATCTTGGCGAGCGTGCGGGCGAGGAGCGTCTTGCCGGTTCCGGACGGCCCGAGGAGCAGAATGTTGGACTTCTCGATCTCGACGTCGTCGTAGGCGTGCAGGTACGACTCGGCGTCGATGCGCTTGTAGTGGTTGTAGACGGCGACCGAGAGCGCGCGCTTGGCCGCATCCTGTCCGATGACGTGCTCGTCCAGCGACGTTTTGATCTCGCGCGGCGTCATGCGCCGGCGGCGGCCCGTCGGCGCCCGGCGCGGGCTCGGCGCGGGCACGTACGGCTGGAGATCGCCGCGGATGATGCCCGAGGCGTCGTGGATGCAGCGGTCGCAGATGTAGACGTCCGGCCCCGCCACCATCGAGGCGACCTCGTGGGCGGTTCGGCTGCAGAACGAGCACCGAATGACGTCGTCGCCGAGGGGCATGGGGCGAGCGGTGAGGGAGGGCCAATCTAGACATCGCGCGCGCATGTGTCGCCAGCCGCCGAGCCGAGGCGCGCGCCGTTAGACCGACGGCGCGCAATGCGTGGAAACGGCCGCGGCGCGAGGGGCTCGTGCGGCGTTTGCGTCCGGTTGGCGTTTCCTTGCGCTTCCCGCCTCCGCTCCTGTGCCGCTCCCCGACGCCTTTCTCGCCCGCCTCGCCCGCATCGTCGCGCCCGACGACCTGCCGGGCGTGCTCGCCACGTTTGCGGACCCG
>DASVSE010000055.1:0-13592 GCA_036388235.1 Rubricoccaceae bacterium
ATCACCTCCACGCCCGGCATGTGGTTCAACGTCGACGGCGAACTGCGGACGAACGAGCCGGTCGAGTTCGAGGCGGTCCCGGGGGCACTCCGGGTACTCGTCGGGCCGGACTATCTGGCCGATGCACCTCGTCCGGACGACACGCCGTAACCTCGCGCGCTCCCGCCCCGCCCGTGCCCCGATGGACCCGATGCCCGACCTGCTCCCGATGACCGACGACGAGGCCCGCCGACGCGTCGCGAAGGAAAAGCGGTTTTATGGGGGACTCGGTATGTACGCCGCTGTGATAGTCGGTCTTGCGGTATTAAACGTCCTCACCTCGCCAGACCACCTGTGGTTTCTCTACCCCGCCACTGGCTGGGGCCTCGCGCTCGCTGTTCAGGCGGTCGAACTGTTCGGCCTGCCAGGCATGAAGGGCTGGGAAGCGCGCCGGCTCGGCGAGCTGACCGGGCAGGGCGTCAGCGAGGCGCGCCTGCGGCAGGTCCTGGACGAGACGCTGGACGAGCGGGCCGTACCGGCTGGCGCCCCGCAGACCGCCGAGCGCCTCCAGCGGCGCATCGAACACCTCGAAGCCATCGTGACGAGCCGCGACTGGGAGACGGCCGCCTCACTCCCCGACTCGGCCCCGCTCTCAGGCGCCTTCGACGCGCTCGCGGACGAGGAAACCGCCGCCGAGCAGGCCGCCCGCCTCGCGCGACGGGTCCGGTAACCAGCGGATTACGGCGCGCTACGGGGCAAGGCGTACAGGTGCCCACCCGCCGTCCGCGCCGCGGCGGTACAGAAAGCGGTCGTGGAGGCGGCTCGGGCGTCCCTGCCAGAACTCGACGGCGTCCGGGACGACGCGGTAGCCGCCCCAGAAGTCGGGCCGTGTAGGCTCGCCGCTGGCGAAGCGCTCGGTCACCTCGGCGAGACGCGCGTCGAGTACCGTTCGGTCCGGAATCTCCAGGCTCTGCGGGCTCGCCCACGCGCCGAGGCGGCTGCCGCGCGGCCGGCTCGCGTAGTACGCGTCCGCCTCCTCTGCCGAGACGCGCTCGACGCGGCCCTCGACGCGGATCTGCCGTTCGAGCGGTCCCCACCAGAACACGAGCGCCGCGACGCCCTGGCCGTCCAGTTCGCGCCCCTTGCGGCTGTCATGGTTGGAGTAGAACGAGAAGCCGCGCGCGTCGGCGCCTTTGAGAAGGACGATGCGGGCAGACGGCCGTCCGTCGGGCCCGACCGTCGCGAGCGTCATCGCGTTCGGCTCGACCACGCCTGCGGCCTGAGCGTCCGCGAACCACGTCTGGAACAGACGGAGCGGATCGGCTGGGAGGTCCGTCCGGTCGAGCGCGCCGCGCTCGTAGCTCTGGCGGAGGTCCGGGAGGTCGGGCATTGGAACGGGTGGCGCGCGGGGCCGTCTAGACGCGCCCGCCCCGATCCGGTTCGTCCGATGCGACTGCCCACTGCTGTAACGTCCCTGACCTCGCCCGACCGGCATGTGCGGGCGTGGGCGCGCCTCGCCCCGGTCGGGCTCATCGCCGTCGGCTTCGGCGCGAGCCTGATCGGAGAGGCGACACTCCGGAAGGGCCGCGGCGAAGCGTTCGCGCTCTACGGCACGGCCGCTCTTACGGTCTTCAACGCGGGCCTGTGCCTCTTTGGCGAGGCGATTCGCCACCGCGTCCTGGCAGACCTCGGCGGCGAGACGTAGAGCAAGCGCAAGCGCGCCGCCGTCTGGCCTCCGTGCCCGCCGGCCGGCTGCGAAACCGCAGAAGGCCGAGCGAGACGCCTTCTGTCTCGCTCGACCTTTCCGGATTAGCGGCGTCGGCGGCGTGGATACTCGTCCTCCGGGTCCTCGTCGTCATCGTCCGGGCGGAACGAGCCGAGGCCTGAGAGGACCGAGCCCATCATGTCCGAGTACGTCGCGCCGTCGGCGAGGGCGTCCTTGCCGAGGAGGGAGTGCTGGTGGAGCGCTTCGAGGGCGAGCTCCATCATCGAGAGCGCCGCGGCCTGTCCGGCCGCGTCCTTGCCCGGCCGCGTGTGGTCCGTGACGAGTTGCCGCAGGCCATCCACGCGCTCCAGCGCCGCGGCATAGTCCGCCTGCGGCATCTCGGCGTCGAGGACGAGCGTGTTGCCGGACGAGAACCACCGCAGGACCGGTGCATAGGCGGCGCGACCGGTCTCCTTGTCGGCCGGGTCCGGCAGGACCGTCTTGACGATCGTCGCCGTGGCCTTGCCGATGAGCGCGCGGGCGACGCTCGCCGCGCCCTCCTGCTCGCCCTCGTAGACGAGCTCGACCTTGCCCGTGACTGCCGGCTCGATCGACTGGAGGTCGCTCGCGCGGACCGTCGTCTCGGTTTCGCCGTTGACGAGCGCGCGACGCTCGGCGGCTGAGACGAGGTCTTCGAGAGCGGCGCGCGTGAGCCGCGCCGAGACGCCCGACTTCTGGTCCACGTACTCGGACTGGCGTGCCTCGAAGGCGACCTGCTCGACGATCTCGCGGAAGACATGCGGCACATGGACCGTCACGGCGGCGGCCCCGTCGCCTGAGGCACGGTCGCTCCACGCCTCTTGGCGCGTGATCTCGACGCCGATGCCCAGGTCCTTCGGGTAGTGCGTCAGGATCTGCGAGTCGATGCGGTCCTTGAGCGGAGTGATGATTGAGCCGCGGTTGGTGTAGTCCTCGGGGTTGGCCGTGAACACCATCAGGACGTCGATCGGGATGCGGACGTTGAAGCCGCGGATCTGGATGTCCTGCTCCTCCATGATGTTCAGCAGGCCGACCTGGATGCGCGGCTGGAGGTCCGGGAGCTCGTTGATGGCAAAGATGCCGCGGTGCGTGCGCGGGATGATGCCGAAGTGGATGACTTCTTCGTCAGCGTAGGTGAGCTTCCGCGTGGCGGCCTTGATCGGGTCGATGTCGCCGATGAGATCCGCGATCGACGTGTCCGGCGTGGCCAGCTTTTCGCCGTACCGAAGGGAGCGGTGCAGCCACGAAATCGGCGTGTCGTCGCCCATCTCAGCCACGCGGTCGCGGGCAAACTTGCTGACCGGGTCGAGCGGGTCGTCGTGGATCTCCGACCCGGCGACTTCCGGCACCCACTCGTCGAGCAGGGCGGGGAGGAGGCGAACGAGACGGCTCTTGGCCTGTCCGCGGAGGCCGAGCAGGATAAAGTCGTGGCGGCCGAGAAGGGCGTTCTGGACCTGCGGGATGACGGTCCGGTCGTAGCCGAGCACGCCGGGGAAGACCTCCTGCCGCGCTTGGAGACGGGCGACAAGGTTCTGACGGATCTCATCTTTGACGGAGCGCGGGCGGTAGCCCGTCTCGCGGAGTGCGCCGAGGGTCGAAATCTGGGGGTGGTCGGACATTGGACGATGCATTCGGAGGGGGCCGCGTCGCACGCGGGGGTGCGGGCGCTGTTCCGTCTCGGCCAGCCAGCCGAGGGCGCCAGCGCCACCCGACGGGGCGCAGCGGCTCCCGGTGCCAGAAGCGCCTCCACCCTTCGCGCGGCGTGGGATGCGTTTAGCCTGTGGGCACACTAGTTTGACCGAGTGGAACCGAGCGCTGCGGCCCATGCTGACGTATGTTTTGCTCATGTGTCCACGTCATGTCGCCTGTTCTCTCCCTGACCTGCTATGATTCGTCTGCGTCTCTTGCCTGGGCTGCTCGCCCTCGCGCTCCCCTTCGCTGCGCCTTCCGCGCATGCCCAGCAACTCGCCGCGCGCGACATCCCCGTCGCGCACCCTGAGGATCACGCGCCTGGCGGCGTTCACATCCTGACCGTTCTGCCGGACGGCTCGCTCGGCTGCGACGTCGCGACTGAGGCGCAGGCCGAGGCCCTCCGCTCCTCCGACGAGGCCGTCGGGACGGTCCGCCTGACGCCACTGCCCAGCCTCAACCGGGGCGGGACGGGCTTCCGCATCCTCATCCGTGCGACGGACCAGCTGCTGGAGCGTCCCGCCGCGCTGCTGGCATTCCGCCGCGCAGCGGCTCGCTGGGAGAGCATCATCCAGTCCAACGTGACGACGGTGATGGACCTCGACTACGGCCCGAACCGCTTTGGAACGCCCTACGGGACCGGCATCCTCGGCAGCACCAACTCGGCGCAGACGTTCGTCGGGACCGGGATCGGGTCGCAGCAGATCCGCGACGCCATCGCAGCCCGCCAGGTGGACGCGGCCCTGCTCGCGCTTGTCAACGCGATCCCCGTCCCGACGCCGTCGACGATCTCGGGTGAGGCCGGCACGACGCCGCTCGGGCAGGCCATCGGTGGCCTCGTGCCACTGCAGGCGCTCGGCTTCCGCCCCGCCGTGACGAGCACGTCGGCCGGCTTCGGCACGGTCGCCAACATCGGCTTCAACTCGGCCTTCGCGTACGACTTCAACCCGCGCGACGGCATCTCGGCCGGCCAGACCGACTTTGAGGCGGTTGCGGTCCACGAGATCGGGCACGCCCTCGGCTTCACGTCCGCCATCGGTGGCGCGACGGTGGGCAACCCGTACTTCACGCCGTGGGACCTCTACCGCGTCCGCCCCGAGGCGGTCACGCCGGGCGAGCCCTACACCGACGGCGCCGGCTGGGAGGTCACGCGGCGCATCATCACGCCCGGCCCGACGATCGACGGCAGCCTGCCCGGCAACCAGGTGATGTTCGTCGGCGACACCGAGTATGAGCTCTCGACGGCCACGGGCAGCCGCACGGGTGGCGACAGCCAGCAGGCCTCGCACTGGCGGGCTGACGAGTACCGGTCCGGCCCGGACCGCTACATCGGCATCATGGACCCGACGCTCGCCGCCGGCGACCGCGAGGAGATCACTGCCGCCGACATCCGCGCGCTCGAACTCTTCGGCTTCTCGGTCGACCGGACGCCCTCGACGGCTGCGGCGACGCTCACGCTCGCCGGGACCCCGGTCAACATCGACTTTCTGACGCCGGTCGTCCGTCAGGCGCTGCCGCTCGCCGGCGGCGCGCTCACGTTCCAGATCGGCAACACCGGCGGGCCGGACGCCCTCACGTTCGACGCCGAAGTCGTCGTCGACCGCGTCCAGACGCTGACACCGGGCAGCACGCCCACGCTCACGCTCTCGGCCGCCTCGGGCTCCGTCGCCCCCGGCACCCAGACGCCGCTGACGGTGTCCGTCAGCGGGTCGGCCGGCGGTGCCGTCGTCTACGGCCGGCTCCAGCTGCGCCTGAACGACGTCAACCGCGGCTTTGCCGACGTGCCGTTCCAGATCTCGATCGGCTCGCCGGGCGTGGCGCCCGCCGGCGCGGCGGCCGCGGTCTCCGTTCCGTCGAACGAGACCCTCGCCGTCACCCTCGACATCCGCAACCCCGGCGACGCGCCGCTCTCGTACGTCCGCATCCTCGAGCCGGCGGCGAGCGATCCGGGGACGGCGTTCCACCCCATCGAGGGCCAGGACGTCTCGGCACCGGGTCCGGTCGCTGACGAGACCGAGTCGGCCCCGCTGCCAGACGATGCCGCTCAGGCGTCGCTCGCACAGCTGAACATCACGGGCCCGGCCACGCTGCGCCTCTACGACCTCACGCAGCTGCCGACGGGCGAGATCCTCGCCGTCGACGGCGGCGCGGCGGCCACGACGACGATCTACCGCGCCCCGGCCGACCTCGCGGCCGTCACGGCGACCTACACGTCGGCGTCGACGTTCGGCGGGCAGGTGACGGGCCTCGCCTACAACGAGAAGACGGGGTCGCTGTGGATCGCGATCCAGGAGACGGGGCTGCTCCGTGAGGTGCGCCTCGACGGGACGACGATCGTCGCGACGGGCCCCGAGATCCAGACCGGCGTCGCGCCGTTCGGCCTCGACTACAGCTCCGAGCTGGACGCGTTCGTCTACGGCGTCTTCGGCAGCAACGCTGTTTACATGGTGGACGCGGCCGGGACGGTCCTGCCGGGCTACCCGATCGCGGCCGACGGCCGCACCAACATCAACCCGACCACGACGCCGGGCGTCGCCTTCACGGAAGGGTTACTCGAGATGACGTCGTTCTCGACGCGCATCTTCCAGTCCGGTCAGTTTGGCAAGACCGTTGTCGGCTCGACCGATTTCATCCTGCCCGTGGCGGCCTACGGGCTCCAGCGCAGCGCGACGGACCCCAACGGGACGCTCTACTTCACGTCGCGTACGGGCGGCTCCGTCGCGAGCATCCGTACGATCGACCCGACGGATCTCCCGGCGAACGTCGGGACGCGCCTCGACGCGCGCGAGCCGCTCTACTCGCAGACGCTGCTCGCGCCGGGCATGACGCGCTCGCTCGCGCTGTTCGCCGACGCGCGCGGCCTGCCCCAGGGCACGGCCACGGACGAGCTGGCCTTCCTGACCAACTCGCCGGCGGCTCGCATCGTCCGCTTCCCGGTGACGATCAACGTCGGCGCCGTCGCCGATGAGGCCGGCCCGGACGCGGCCATCGACGCTGTCTCGACGTGGCCGAACCCGGCCCGCGGCGCCGCCCAGGTGCGCCTCTCGGTCTCGACCGCCACGACGGCGACCGTCGAGGTGTACAACACGCTCGGCCAGCGCATCGCCGTGCTCGCCGACGCGGCCACGCTCGCGCCGGGCATGCACGCCTTCGACCTCGACGCGGGCTCGCTCGCAGCCGGCGTCTACGTCGTCCGCGTGCAGGCCGGCGACGCTGTCACGACGCAGAAGCTGACGGTCGTCCGGTAGCGCCTCGGCGCTGTCAGGTGACGCGAGGGCCCGGGGCATCTGCTCCGGGCCCTCGCGCGTTCTGCCCGTCCTCTCCAGCGCTCCGATGCTTCACGCCGCCACGTTTGCCGTCTTGCTCGCCGCGCCGCTCGCCGGCTGCACGTCGGTCCGTCCGCCCGAGCCCGCCCCGGCATCCGTGTCGTCCGCTCCCGCCCCGACGCCGGCCCCGGCGTCCCGCGCCGACTCGCTCGTCGCCGACGTTGCCGTCATTCGCCAGCCTGCCGGCGGCTCCAGCGTGTTCGTCTCGTTCCGTGGCTCGGCAGCCGTCGCCGTCTCCGGCACGCACGCGCTGCGCGTCGAGACCGCAGCCGGCACGTTCGAGGCGCCGCTTGTCGGCGCCCCGGCCGTCGCGCAGCAGGCCGACGCGATGGTCACGTCGGCCGAGTACCGGCTGAGCGAGGCCGGCACGCTCGCGCTCGACCGGGCCGGCAATACGGCCCGCCTCGGCGTCCACGATGGGACGGCTGTGCGGAGCGTGGCGGTTCGGCGGAGCGACCTGCTGGAGTAATTCCCCGACGCGGGGGAGGCGCGGTAGAGGGCCACAGCGCGAAGCTTCGGACCCGCTCACCGTCGTTCCGATAGGGGGCGGAAGCCTGCCAGCGGATGGAGGTCCCCGACGGCAGCGGGGTCCGCACCTCTGTCCACGACTAGGGACCGACTCTGTCCCTGATCACCCCGTTGACCCGCTCCGCCCCATGTCCCGCACGTCTCACGCGCTCTGCCTCGCCGCCCTCGGCGCCCTTCTCGCCACGTCCCTAGCCGCCTGCGACACCGGTGAGCCCGACGGCGGCGGCGGGACTGGCACGGTTGACTTCGCGCCCGTCGGCCCCCCGCTGCTTGCCTTCGGCGCCAGCAACGGGGCGTCCGAGTTTCCCATCGAGGCCCGGGGCGACGTCGTCATTGGCCTCGAGTCTTATTCGACGGACGGCGGCCGCTCGTGGCGGGGCCTCGGCTCGTCGGTCGGGACGCTCTTCGCGGCGTTCTTCATCGACGACGCGACGGCGTACCTCCACTCGGACGCGCTCGTGCGCTACGACTTCACGACGGGCACGGCGCAGGCGATCGGGGCGCCGGCAGGCGGTAAGCCCGGCTACCGCCCGTCCGATGGAACGCTGTTCTCGTACGTCCACGGGGAAACGCGGCTCTACCGCTACCGCGGCGGGGCATGGACGTCGGTCTCGGGCCCCATCTCGTCGAGCACGGGCGTCTACGAGTTCGGCGTCGCGCCCGGCGGAGGCCTGTTCCTCCTTACCACGCAGGGCCTCGTGGCGTCGGCGGATGACGGGGCGACGTGGACGACCCGCCCCATCCCGGACATCACCGGCAGCACCGCCACGATGCGGACCTACGACGGCGGCGTGCTCCTCTTCGGCGCCGATGAAGAGGCGTTCTACCGCTCCTCAGACGCTGGCCAGACGTTTGAGGCGGTGGCCCTCCCTGCAGGCGAGAACACGCGCGACCTCCGCGTCGCCGACGGCGGCGTGCTCTTGCTGGCCCGCCACCGCTCCGACGACGGCGGCCGGACGTGGGTGCCGTTCATCGACTACGACGCCCTCGGGGTCGTTTTCTCGTCGAACGACGTCGTCTTGTTCACGCGGGGGCGCTACTACCTCTGGTTCGAACGGCTCGGGTTCTTCCGGGCGTCCGCGCCGCTCCAGCGGCTGGAGTACGCGCACGGCTTCGCGCTCCCCGACCGGCCGCAGCAGGCGGGGGCTGTTCAGCCCCTCGGCGGGATCCCGCTGGCCGGCGGGGGCGCCCTCGTCGAGCACGCCCGCTACGACCCGGCGGCCGATGCGTGGCTACGGGTCCGGGAGGCGGGACGGCCCTACCGCCTCCGCGACGGCCGGATCGTCCTCCACCAGGGGAGGACCGTCCAGTTCTCGACCGACGAGGGCCGCACGTTTGGCCCGGCGCAGACCGTGTGGACCGAGCCCGCGTTCTTCGGGTTCAGAATCAACTCGATCGGACCACTCGTGCAGACGGCCGACGGCGCGCTCTACGCAACGACGAGGTGGATCATCGCCGCATCGACGACGGGGACGACGTACACGGCCCTCGCCGTGAGCCGGGACGGCGGCACGACGTGGACGGCGGCGGCCCTCGAGGGTAGCGTGTCTGCGGACCCGTTCGTCCTCGTCGCGGCGGGCAACACCCTCTACGGGTACCGGACGCGCTCGCGCGATGGCGGGGCCACGTGGGAGCCCAGCCCCGCGGGCAAGCCGCTCGCGGCCCTCCCCGGCGGCGAGGTCCTTTTTCTCCCGTTCGACGCCTCGGCGACCAACCTTCAGATCCTGGAGACGGACGGCGTGACCGTCCGAGAGGTAGGGCCGCTCGCGGCCGGCGGGCAGCAGGTCTCGCCGACCGGGATCGCCTACGAGGGCGCCCTCCTACACGTCGACTCCGAGGGCTACGCCTACGCGAACTGCGGCCTCCCGTACCTCCAGGCCTGCCGGAGCGCCCGCCCGATCCGCTGATCGGTCCGCTCGGCCCCGCGCCAGCGGCGGGTCCGCGGGTCACTCCTCGTGCGTGTGCGCCGCGCCGTCCATATGGCCGTGCGTCTCGGCTGCGGGCGCCGCAGGGGCCTCACGGACGGCCCGTTCGTACATGCGCTGCGCGCCCCACGTGTACGGCACGAGCAGGGCGAAGAGCAGGACCGCGAAGTTGACGCCCGCAAACGCCATGCGCAGCGGCGTCCCGCGGTGGAAGCGCGCCGGCGGCGTGTACGTCCTCCCCGTACCCTCGATGAGAAAGACGATCAGCGCGGCGTGGATCATCGTGTGCCCGATCACTTCCAGCTTGCCAAAGATCAGCGTCGTCGTAAAGAAGACGAGCGTGACGACCAGGGCGAGCGGCCGCTCCAGGAGGCCGATGAGCAGCAGATAGCCCAGCGCCAACTCGACGAAGGCAGCGGCGGTCAGGAAGAACATCACCGGAAAGCCGAGCGCGAGCGCGGGGTTCTGTTCGATCACGTAGAGGCCCCACTGCGGAAAGACGAGCTTTTCGAGCCCGACCCAGAAGAGCGAGAAGCCAACCGTCGAAAAGAGCGCTGGAAGCGCCAGCCCGCGGACGCGCTCAGACGAAGCCGTCGAGACGAGAAACGCGACGCCGAACCCGACGAGGTAGAGGTAGTCCAGCATGTGGAACGCCCCCGCCCGTGCGACGGCAACACCGAACAGCGCCAGCAGGCCAGCACCGGCGAGCGGGACCGTCTGGCGGAACAGAAGCGCGAGCGCGAGGCCGAACTGCGCCCACCCGGCCCACGCGGCCGCGCCGGTCAGCTCGGGCGCGAGCAGGACGTCGGCCTGCCAGTTGAGCAGCATCACGGCGCCGGCAGCGACGCGGAGCACGAGCCCGCTGCGGTCACGGTAGCCCGAGAGCCAGTCGCTCACGCGCGTGTACGCCGAGACGCGGTCCAGGCGCTGGTCCAGGAGCACGAGCGCGCCGAGGGCGATGACGCTCAGCGCCGTGAGCGCCCAGAAGGTCGGCGTGAGCACGTCGGCGAGGCCCAACGGCGGGTCCGTAAACGCGAAGTCGCTAAACCACTTGACGTGCGCCGAGGCGGCTCGGGGCGCGAGCGCGAGGGCCACGACGGGCGCGGCGCGAAGGACGAAGCGGGAGGCAGACATAGGTCCGGGGAGACAGTCGCAGTGCGAGCGGTCCGCCGGCGGCGGGTGTCCGCACCACAGGGTGTACGCGCGCCGCGCCGGTCGATTCACCTTCGCTGTGAAGAGGTGGCCCTGCGACAGTGAAGCCCGAACAAATGCCGGGCAGGCACCGGGGCGGGGGGGCGGCGTATGCGCCCGATGCCCGACTCCGGCGGTCACATTCCCGACGCGCTCGCCGGGCGCGTCCGCGTCCGTGTCGGCGCGCTCGTCTTCGACAATCCGGCAGCGCCCGGCGCGGTTCTGCTTGCCGAGCATGCAGGCCTGTGGAGTGCGGCGCCGTTCTGGACGATGCCCGGCGGCGGCGTCGAGTTCGGCGAGGCGCTCGGCGAGGCGTTCGCCCGCGAGGTCCGCGAAGAGGCCGGCCTCGACGTCGCGATGGGGCCCGTGCGGTACGTCGTGGACTTTGTGCGGCCGCCGCTCCACGCCGTCTCGCTGTACGCCGAGGCGCTCCTGCTCTCGGGCGTCGCGGCCGATGCGGCCCTCGGCTCCGATCCGGAGTTGGGGCCCGACGCGCAGATCCTGCGGGCGCTTCGCTGGGTGGACCTCGCCGACCTGCCGCGCCTCGTCGTCGTCCCGGAGCCCCTTGCGGCCCGCCTCGCCCGCGACGCCGCGGCCGGTTTCCCGGATGGGACCGTCTACCTCGGCACGTCGCGCTGAGCGGCCGGTTTGAGGCACCGGCCAGAGCCGGCGAGATACCTTCGGCCGCACACGCTATCTCTGCCATGCGCGCCCTCGTTCTGTTCGCCCTCGTGGCCACGTCCGCATCCGCCCAGACGGCGGGCCTGCCCCGCTTCGAGGACTACCCGGCGGGTCCGGCCTACCGCGGCCGCGTCGCGCCGCTGGTCCTGTCAAGCAGCGCGACGGCGCGGACCTACCGGACGATGACGCGGCAGGCGATGGCCGAGGGCGTCAACTTTGCCGGCCACTACGTCGTGGCGACGTGGGGCTGCGGGACCGAGTGCATGGGCGGCGTCATCGTCGACGCGCGGACGGGGCGTGCCGTGGCCGACCTGCCCGGGTTCTCGCCGTTTACAACGTTCCGCCTCGACAGCCGGCTCATTGCCGTCATGACGCCCGAGGAGGTTCTGGAGCGGTTTCCCCCGGAGGACGACGTGCACATCCCGAGCCACTACCAGTCCTCGTACTGGGTGCTGGACGGCCGCGCGCTCCGGCATCTCGGCTCGTTTGTGGCGTCGGACCTCGAACAGATCCGCGCTGGCGGTCCTATTCCGGCGCTGCGCACGGCCTCGCCGGGCGACGTGCTCGTTCCGCTCACCGTCGGCAACACGTGGACGTACGCGGGCACCTCGCCCGGCGGGCCCGTCACGGTCACGTACCGCGTGACCGGGCCCGATCCGGAGCCGTACAGCGACGGCGTCTTGGTCGAACGCCTTGAGCGGGGACGCGGCGGAGAGGTGCGCACCGTCGAGACGTGGACGACCTACGACGGGGTCGGCGACGGCGGGCTGAACATCCGCACGGCCGACGACACGTACCGCGGCTTCGCGTACGCCTTCGGCGTGCCCGAGGGCGACGGGCAGCGCGTCGAGCGCGCGACGGTCCAAATCGGGGCCGAGGCGCGCGAGGCGGTCTGCTACGTGGAGGGGGAGGGCGGAGACTCGCCTGCGCCGCGCCGGACGTGCTTCGTGCCGCGCCTCGGAATGGTCAGCGACGACGGCCGGGACACGCTGACGCTCACGTCGCACCGCCTCCGGTAACGAGGCGACCGGAGCGGCCGTCTATCTTCGCCGCCCGTCTGCCTGCCGCGAATGCCCGACCCCGTCGTCTCCGACGCCCTCGTCACCGACCCGGCCCAGGTCGCGGCCGTCCTGGCGGCCGTTCTCGCAGCCGTCTTCGCGCTCGAACGGCTGCCCGCGCTCGCCCGCGTCTTCGCCGTCCTGCCGGGCGTCCTCTGGGCCTACTTCGTCCCGACGCTGCTGACCGCAGCCGGCATCACCCCACAGGCGAGCCCGGCCTACGACGCGTTCAGCTACGCGCTCCTGCCGATGTCGCTCTTTCTGGTGATGCTCTCCGTGGACCTGCGGGCCGTCGCGAGCCTCGGCCGGATGGCGACCGTGATGATGCTCGTCGGGGCGGGCAGCATCGTGCTCGGGGCGCCCATCGCATACCTCGCCGTCGGGCAGTTTATCGCGGACCCCGACGCTTGGAAGGGCCTCGCCGCGCTCTCGGGAAGCTGGATTGGCGGGACGGCCAACATGCTCGCCGTCCAGGAGTCAGTCGGGCTCAAAAGCCTCGGGCCGATCATCGTCGTGGACACGGTCGTCGCGTACGGGTGGATGGCGGTTCTGCTCGCGCTCGCGCGGCGTCAGGGTGCCTTCGACCGCTGGGTCGGAGCCGACCCGAACGCCCTCGACAGCGTCAACGCCGCCCTCGCGCGCGTCGATACCGAGCGCCGGCCCGCCACGACGGCGTCGCTCGCCGTCATCATCGGGCTCGGCGGGGCCGCGGCCGTCACGGCCCGTACGCTCGGCGCGGCCCTGCCGCCGCTCGGCACGCCGCCCATCGTGACGGCAGGGACGTGGGCCGTGCTGATCGCCGTCACAGCCGGCCTGCTCCTCTCCGCGACCCCGCTGCGTCGCCTCGAAGCCGACGGCGCAAGCCGCGTCGGCTACACGGCGCTCTACCTCCTGCTGACATCGGTCGGTGCGCAGGCAGACCTCGCCTCGATCCTCGACGCGCCGCTGTACCTGCTCGCGGGGCTCGTGTGGCTCGCGGTCCACATCGTCCTTCTGGTCGGCGCGGCGAAGCTGCTCCGCGCGCCGCTGTTCTTCGTTGCGACGGCCTCGATGGCCGGCATCGGCGGACCCGTCTCGGCGCCGGTCGTCGCCGGGACGTACCACCGGGCAATGGCGCCCGTCGGGCTGCTGATGGCCGTCGCGGGCTACGTGCTCGGCATCTACGGCGGCATCGCCGTCTCGTGGATGCTCGGGCAGCTGGCTGGGTAGGGGAGGGGCTACAGCCGCCGCATGAGCGCCCGGACGGGCCCGACGACGTAGCACCGGTCATCGTCGGGGTCGAACGACTCGTCCCGGTACGTCTTGTCCGACGCGCGGAAGTGCAGGCGCCCGTTGGCGACGTCGAGGCGGCGCACGGCCACACGGTCGTCGAAGAGGACGGCGACCGTCGCGCCCTTCGCGACGTCCGCCCAGTCGGCTTCCTCGACGACGACGAGGTCGCTCTTGCGAATGCCGTCGCCGTTCATCCCGT
>DASVSE010000056.1:0-1723 GCA_036388235.1 Rubricoccaceae bacterium
CGATGAGGTCGACGAGCTCGGGCGCGCCTCGAAAACTCTCTTTGACGAGCGCAAGCGGGTTGAACTGGCTCAGAAAGAGCTTGTTGACGTGCTTCTGCGAGACCTGCGCGACGTCGAAGCCCGGCAGGAGCGACTGCCCGACGCCCTCGAACGTGACGAGGGCTTTCGTCATCAGCACGAGCTCCACCGGGAAGTACATCCGGTACTGACCCGCGAGCCCGACCGACTCCATGAT
Source organism: Rubricoccaceae bacterium (assembly GCA_036388235.1). Classification (GTDB taxonomy): domain Bacteria; phylum Bacteroidota; class Rhodothermia; order Rhodothermales; family Rubricoccaceae; genus DASVSE01. Next base: position 236 of record DASVSE010000056.1, read on the forward strand.
GAGGCCCGCGACGGACACCTCGCCGTACTTCTGAGCACGGTAGAAGCGCCGGCATAGCTCGGCGACGGCGCGCTGGAAGCCGCGCGGGTCGGCCTTGGGGCCGGCCTGCGAGACGGACGCGAGGTAGCGGGCGGCATTTTCGGCGTCGCCGGTGACGAGCGAGAAGTAGTAGTAGAGCAGCGTCCGCCGGAGGTCCCCGTCGAAGTAGCCGACCATGCCGAGGTCGATAAAGCCGAGGCGGGGGCGAATCTCGCCATCCTCGCCGGGCTCCGTGTCGAGCACGAACAGGTTGCCCGCGTGGAGGTCCGCGTGGAAAAAGCCGTCGGCGTAGAGCATCCGGATGATGCTTTTGGCGCCGAGGTCAACGATGCGCTCGCGGACGTCCTCGGGGAGCGCGCGGCTTGCCGGCGTATCCGGCCGGATGCCCTCGAACTGCTCCATCGTCATGACCAGCCGCGAGCTGTACTCGCGGTAGATCTTCGGGAAGACGATGTCCGGGTCGTCGGCGAAGTTGAGCGCGAACTGCTCGGCGTTGTCGGCTTCGCGGCGCAGGTCGACCTCGCGGAGCGTGTATTCGGCGAACTCGTCGAGGACCTTTTTGGGCTGGTAGCGGGCGAAGAAAATCTGCAGGAACTGGCCGAAAAAGCCCAGCAGGCGCGCGTCGCGCTTCAGCACGACATAGACGTGCGGCTTGACGACTTTCAGGATGACGTTCTCGCCGTTGACGGTTCGTGCCTGGTGGATCTGGCCGATGGACGCCGACCCGAGCGGCTTCGGGTTCACCCAGTCGAACATCTCGGACACGGGCCGCCCGAGGCCTTTCGCGACGCGGTCGAGGTACTCGGGAAACGGCATGACCGGCAGCCGGTCCAGCAGGTTTTTGAGCTCCTCGGTGATAAACGGGGGCAGGAGGTCCTCGCGGAGCGCGAGCACCTGCCCAAGCTTGATGTAGGTCGGGCCGAGGAGCTCGAGGCGCTTACGAAGCTGCTCTTGGATGGGCAGCTCGCGGATGGAGCGCTTCACGAGCGGGCGCACGAAGAACGCCGCGATCTTGATGAGCAGCAGAGGCACGCCCTTGACGAATCCGAACTGCTCGCGGTCGCGCGCGACGGCGACCGCCGAGCCGTAGACGAGCCCGACGGCGTGGCGGAGCGTCGTGAAGTAGCGCTGGAGGAGGCTCGGCGGCGTGCCGATCTCCATGACCTCGTAGCCCGCCTGCTGCGCAATCGCCGTCTCAGGGTCTACGTCGACGGCGTGCTTGCGCCGCCGGCGCCACCGGGCAAGGTCCGCCTCGACGGCCGCCTCGGTCTCGTCGGTCCCGTGAGCCCGCCGCGGCGTCACCGCGACCGTCGGGACGGGCCCGGGTGCAGCTGAGGCATGCGCGGCGGCGACCGGCGCCGTGCCTTCGGGTCCGACGGCGGGCCGCGTGTCGGGAAGCACGTCGTCTCCGTCGCCCGAGACGTGGTCGGAGGTGTCGACGGGGACGCC
>DASVSE010000057.1:0-1524 GCA_036388235.1 Rubricoccaceae bacterium
CCGTCTACGCCTACGGCGGGACGCTCTCACCCGAGGCCGAGGCCGTGAGCACGGCGCCCGCCGTCTCGCCCGAGACGGCCCTCGCCGCCGCCCGCGCCGATGTCCGCCCCGCCAAAGAGCGCCCGGCCGACGAACTCAACCCGTGGACGCCCGACGCTCACCTCGTCGTCTATGCGGGCGCCGGCACGCCCGTGCTCGCCTACCACGTGCGCCTGTTCCAGGACGCGCCTGCGCCGGCCAACTGGGAGGTCTTCGTCGACGCCCAGACGGGCCGCGTCATCGAGCGGTGGAACTCAATCCACACGGCGGTCGCGGCAGGGGCGCCCGCGCTCACGCCGTTCGCGACGCTTACGGAGAACGCGGCCGTATTCGCGATGACGCCCGTGGTCGGGACCGGGTCCAGCCTCTACAGCGGGACCGTCTCGATCCGGACCGACCAGGTGTCGACGACGAGCTTCCGGCTCTTCGACGCGACCCGCGGGAATGGCATCCGCACGCGCGACGGCCGCAACGGGACGTCTCTGCCAGGCGTCGACGTGACCGATGCGGACAACGCGTTCACGGCGACCGCCGCCCGCGCCGCCGTCGATGCGCACTGGGGCGCCGCCCAGGTCTACGACTACTACCGCGGCCAGCACAACCGGAACTCCTACGACAACGCCGGGGCCGCCCTCAACTCGACCGTCCACCACCAGTCGCGGTACAACAACGCGTTCTGGAACGGGACCTACATGGTCTACGGCGACGGTGACGGGACCGCGTTTGGGTCGCTCGTCGAGCTCGACATCTGCGCCCACGAGCTCACGCACGCCGTGACCGAGCGAACGGCCGGGCTCGTCTACAACCGCGAGCCCGGCGCCCTCAACGAGGCCGTCTCGGACATCTTCGCCGTCATGGTGGACCGGGACGACTGGTGGGTCGGCGAGAAGTCGCGGACGCCCGCGACGGCCGGCGACGCCCTCCGCTACCTCGACACGCCGACGCGTGGCAACCAGCCGGACACATACGCCAGCCGGCTCTACCCCGGCTCGTGCACGCCGAGCGACGCCAACGACTACTGCGGCGTTCACTCAAACTCGGGCATCCCGAACCACGCGGCCTACCTCATGGCCGCCGGCGGGACGAAGGGCGGCGTGACCGTCACGGCAATCGGCCGCGACGCGACCGAGGACGTCTGGTACCGCGCGCTCACGACCTACTTCACGAGCTCGACGACGTTCGCGGGCGCCCGCTCGGGGACGATCCAGGCCGCGACGGACCTCTACGGGGCCGGCTCGGCGCAGGTCGCGTCCGTTACGAACGCGTGGGCCGCCGTTGGCGTCGGCTCGGGCGGGACGACCCCACCGCCCCCGCCGCCGGCCGGCCAGTGGTACTACGTCGTCCAGGCGTACAACTCTCCGCACAACTACCCGAACAACTACAACGCGTCCAACACCTACACCAAGGCCGGCGCGAGCCAGGTCGCGATGTACGTCGAGCAGTTCGCGACGGAGGCGAACTACGACTACGTCTACTTCCGCGACG
>DASVSE010000058.1:0-2706 GCA_036388235.1 Rubricoccaceae bacterium
CCGAGGTTGGGGTAGAGTTCCTCGACGCCGATCGTCTGGCCGGGCGCGTTCTGGTCGGCCACGAAAAAGTCGACGTCGCGGCGGAGGTTGCCGTCGCCGGCGAGCGGGCGAGCGGTCACGAGCCAGTAGTCCGCCCAGCCCGTCAGGCCGCCCCAGTGCTTGGTGCCCTCAATACGGGCCGTCCCGCGACCCGTCGCGCGCCACGACGTTTTCATGCTGAGCGCGTCGGAGCCGTAGCCGGGCTCCGTGATCATGAGTCCGCCGAGGCGCTTGTCGCGCAGGATGCCGCCGAACGAGCGCGTCTGCACGTCGTCGGTGCCATACTTCCCGACGGGCTGCAGGAACAGCCCGCCGTTGATGCCGACGAGCAAGGTCAGCGCGAGCGAGTGGTAGCCGGTTTCTTCCAGAACGGCGAGTCCTTCGCGGATGTGGGCGCCGCGGCCGCCGTGGGCCTCGGGGATGTACACGGCGAGCGGATCGACCTCGCGCATCCGGTCCAGCACGAACGGCGGCAGGCCGCGCTCGGCGTTGATCGCATCGCACGACGCGCGCTCAGCGAACAGGTGCGACAGGCGGTCCCGGTAGGACTCGAGAAAGTCTGAGAACGGCTGGCGGGTGCGGTGGGCCGCCGCGCCCGAGGGGGCCCCGGCCGTGACGGGCGGCGCAGACGGAGCGAGGCGGCGGAGCGGGAGGGCGCACATGCGAGCGGGGGAAACGGACGGGTTAAAATAGGCCCGAGGGACGATACCGGGCAGGCGGGAACGGACAAAGGCCCGGATGGGTGTCCAGGATTCATCGGATGCCGCCGAGCCGATCTCCGTTCCATACCTTCGACTCCCGCCGCACGTATCGGTCGCAACGGCGACAGCGGCGAATCTGCACGCGCTCTCGCCCGAGGAACGGGCCCGTTTGGAAGGTTTCTCGCATGCGGACCGCCGTCTCGCGTTCGCGCTCGGCCGAACCGCCGCGCGGGACCTGCTGGCCCGCGCGACCGGTGAGATGCCCGCGTACGTCCGCCTGGACATTGCGGCCGACGGGGCTCCAGTCGCACCAGAGCACTACGTCTCGATTGCCCACACCGGCCGCGGTGCGGCCGTTCTCGGAGTGGCAGCAGTCGCCAGCGTCCCCGTCGGCATCGACGCCGAGGTAGTGGCGGTGCGACGCCCCGACCTGTGGAAGCGTCTCCTCGCGCCGACCGAGTATGATGTGCTCAACGCCCTCGGGGGGCCAACGGACGGCACGCAGACGCTCCTGTGGGCGCTCAAAGAAGCGGTGCTCAAAGGCCAGCGGACCGGATTTCGGGCCGGCGCGAGGTCAATCGTCCTCTCGGTCCCCGAGGGAACGGCCGAAGAGGGACACGTCCGGGCGGTCGCCGATCAGAGCGGCGCGTGGGAGGTCGCGTACGCCCATCTCGGCAGCGCCGTCGTGACGGTTGCGTGGCAGGAGGCGCCCTAGAGGTTCGCGAACGTGTCGCACTGCCCGACGTCGCCGGATGTGAAGCCGCGGCGGAACCAGGCCGCGCGGTCGGCGGAGGAGCCGTGCGAGAACGACTCGGGCTGGACCTCCATGCCAGCGGCCTGCTGGAGCCGGTCGTCGCCGACGGCAGCCGCCGCGGCGAGGCCCTCCTCAATCTCGCCGTCCTCGAGCACGTCGCGGTCCGTCTCGGCGTAGTGCGCCCAGATGCCGGCGTAGCAGTCGGCCTGAAGCTCGGTCGCGACCGAGATCGAGTTGGCCTCACGCTCCGAGCGGGCGTTCTGCCGGCGGCCCAGCGTGCCTTCGAGGTTCTGAACATGGTGCCCGACCTCGTGGGCGATGACGTAGGCCGCGGCAAAATCGCCGGGCGCGCCCATGCGGTCGAGCTCCTGGAAGAACGACGGGTCGATGTAGAGCTTCTGGTCGGCTGGGCAGTAGAACGGCCCCGTCCGCGCGTCGGCCGTGCCGCAGCCCGAGTTGACGACGCCCGTAAAACGGATCAGGGCGGGCTCGGGGTAGTCCAGCCCGCCGCGCTGGAACAGCTGGCCCCAGACCGTCTCGGTATCCGAGAGGACGGCCGCGAGCCATGCGTTCGTCTCGTCCGAGAGATCCGCCTGCTCCACCTGCTGCGGCTCGGCGCTCCCGCCGCCGCCCCCGACGAGGCCACTCGTGTCGACGCCGAAGTAGGCCCCGATGAGGAGCACGACGAGGCCGCCGATGCCGAGACCGGCCCGGCCTCCCCCGCCGCCCCCGTTGGAGACGAAGACGTTGCTGGACCGACCGCTTCCGAGACGCATGACCGTTGGGGTGAGGAGTGCGGCGTACGCGCCGGGTGCCCGGCCTGATCCGCGGTGCCGCGGCCCGAGCCGCGGTGGCCCCGCGCCTGCGATATTGCCGGCGCCATCGCCACCGCGCCCGTGCTCGCCACCGTCCGCCTCGTCAACGCCGTCTTCTACGCGCACCACGGCGTGATGGAAGAGGAGCACGTCATCGGCGGCCGCTTCGAGGTCGACGTCGCGATGACGCTCGATGTCGCCGAGGCGGCCGAAACGGACAGCTTGGACCGGACGGTCGACTACGAGCGCGTGTACCGCATCGCGCGCGAGGTGGTGACGGGCGCGAATGCGTTCCTCATCGAGCGCCTCGCGTGGGGCATCGCGAGCGCTGTCCGCGAGGCGTACCCGACGCTGGAGCGCGTCGAGGTGACCGTTCGCAAGCCGAACCCGCCCGTCG
>DASVSE010000059.1:0-10012 GCA_036388235.1 Rubricoccaceae bacterium
GATCTCATTGATGACCAGCTCGCCCTCCGTAGGCGCCTGGGCATGGGCGGCCGTCGCGGCAGCGAGAAGGGTGAGGACGAGGAGGGCGGCGCGCATCGGTCAGGGGCGAAGTGCCAGAAGGTAGACGCACCGCGCCGAACGGCGCACGGGCTAGCCGCGCGCGGCCAGCCACGCGGCGAACGCGTCGGCGTCGAGGCTCGTCAGCGATCCCTCGGCTGTGAGGCCGCCCTTTTGAGCCGATGCGACGCCCCAGGCGGTGTCGTCGAGGCCGTCTGCAGCGTGCGCGTCGGGGTTGACCGAGATGTAGAGGCCGCGCGCGCGCGCGGCGCGGATGAACGCCCAGTCCATGTCCAGCCGCCACGGGTTGGCGTTGAGCTCGACGGCCACGCCATGAGCAGCGCAGGCGTCGAGGACGGCCTCGTGGTCGAGCGGGTAGCCCTCGCGGCGGAGCAGCAGGCGGCCCGTCGCGTGCCCGAGAATGTCGACGTGCGGGTTCGAGACGGCCCGCACGACGCGCGCCGTCGCCTCGTCGACGCTCATGTTGAATCCCTGGTGGACGCTCGCCACGACGACGTCGAGCCGGGCGAGCAGCTCGTCCGAGAAGTCCATCCGGCCGTCGGCGAGAATGTCGACCTCGGAGCCCGAGAAGACGCGGACGGGTCCGCCCTCGGCGTTGAGGGCCGCCACATCGGCGATCTGGGCCTCGAGCCGGGCGGGCGTCAGGCCGTTGGCGATTTTGAGGCTCTGGCTGTGGTCGCAAACGCCGAAGTAGCCCAGCCCGCGGGCGTGCGCCGCCTCGGCCATCTCGCGGAGCGTGTGCGCGCCGTCGCTCGCCGTCGTGTGGTTGTGGACGGTCCCGCGCAGGTCCGCCGTCCCGACGAGCGCAGGCAGCGTGCCGGCCTCGGCCTCCGTAAACCAGTCGTCGTCGCGGAGCGGCGGCGGGATCGTGGCCAAGCCGGCCGCGGCGTAGATCGCGTCCTCGGTCGTGGCTGCGGAGAACACGTCGGCCGTAGCCCGAGCCTCGACGGCCGCGACGTGCTCGGCGGGCCCGGTGTGGCTCCAGAGCGCGCGCGCGAAGCGCTCGGGCGCGACCGTCCAGACGGTCAGGCCCTGCCCGTTCGGGAGCGTCGCCGCAACCGACTGGTCGCCGCCGGGGGGCACGCCGCCCGCGGGCGCCTCGCCGACGTCGCCTGCGTCAGGACGCGGGGCGAGGCCGGCCGCGCGCAGCGCCTGAGAGACGGCCAGAAGCGCGCCCGCCGCGACGACCTCGACCTGGGCGACGACGTTGCACTGGCGCCGGACTTCGCCCGCAGGCTCGGCCTCGAACCCGGCCGCGTGCAGCACCTCGCAGACGGACCGCGCCTCGCGCCACGCATCGCGGAGGTGCGCGCGCCCGGCGTACGACCGCAGCTGCTCGATGCTCGCCAGAATGTTCTGGACTGTCTTGTCTCCGAACCCGCCGAGGTCCGCGAGCCGCCCCGAGGCGGCTGCGACTTCGAGCGAATCCAGCGACACGACGCCCGCCTCGTGCCACAGCTGCCGCACCTTTTTGACGCCCAGCCCCTTCACCCGGAGAATGTCTGGAATGCCCGGTGGGAGGGCTTCGAGCAGGCCCGTCACGGTCCGCGTCGTGCCCGTCGCGACAAACTCGGCGAGGTCGGCGGCGAGGCCGCGGCCGATGCCCGGCACGTCCGTGATCGTCCCGTCGAGCACGAGCGGCTCGGCGGGACGGTCGAGCCGCTCGACCGCGCGGGCGGCCTGCGCGAAGGCGCGCGACCGGAACGCGTTTCCGCCCGAGAGTTCGACGAGGTCGGCGGCGAGGGCGAGGTGGCGGGCAAGGGCTTTGTTGGTCACGGCGCAGCGGGGGAGGGCGGACCTGAGGACCCCGCCGGGGGCGGGCGCGTTCCGATCCGCCGAGCCTGCCCCGCCGCCGTGTCCCGCCGATCTACCCTCGCTGCCGCCGGTGGCGCCCTCGCCGCCGCGGCTGTCGGGGCCGTGCTCTGGCGGCGCTGGCACTTCCCGGTCCGCGAGCGGCGACGCGACGTGGCCCGCCTGCCCGATGCGCCCGCGCTCGACGTGCCTGCGGCGGCGGGGCGGCCGGCCGTCCAGACCGAGGCCGACGGGACCGGCCCGCGCTTCCATCGCCGCTACCGCGTCCGCATCGGCGACTCGGCGCTCTCGCCCGAAGACGTCATCGGGCGCCTCGCGGCCAACCCCGACGCGTTCGTCCCGACCGAGACGGCGCGGTTCGAGAAGACGTTCGGCGACCCCGGGCCGATGACCGTCGGCGACGAGTACGAGGTCCACCCGACGGGCCCGTGGCGGGCGCCCGTCCGCGTCGCCGCGTTCAGCGCGCGCTCGTTTACGCTCGTAACGCTGGAGGGGCACCTCGAAGCCGGCGTCATCCGCTTTTCGGCCGCGCCCGGCTCGCACGGCCGCGGAACGATCGTGTTCACGGTCGAGTCGTGGGCGCGCTCCGCGACGACGGCCGTGAACGTGGCCTACGACACGCTCGGCGTCGCGCGGGCCGCCCAGCAGGCGACGTGGACATTCCTGTGCCAGTCCGTTGCATCCGAGTGCGGGCGCCGCCTCGGGCCGGTCGACGTGCTGACCGAGCGCGAGCCCGAGCCCCAGGCGCCGCGCCGGGATACGTCGGAGCACGCGGGCGAGGCAGCGCCCGGGCTGACATCCGCTCCCCCGGTCGCGGCCGAGCGCCTCGGCCCCGACGTCCGCGCGCCGCGCCACCGCCGGCCCGAGTGGGAGCGCCACCGCGACCGCATCGAGGCGCTTCGCGACCTGCCGTTCACGGTCGACCTCGCGCAGCGTCACACGTTTACGGCCGAGACGGGCTGGAACGTGGACCACACCGTCGCAGAGTTGCCGCCCGAGCCGCCCGGAGACCCGTTGCCTTCGGGCACGCCCGGGGCGTCGTGGGCCGCCGCCTGCCGGCTCGTCCGCGACTACGCCTTTCCGGACCCGCGCCTCATCACAGGCCTCTTCGCGCCCGACGGCCCCGTCACGGGCCGCCCGATGCTGCTCCGGGCGCGCTTTCTGGGCCTCACCTTCTGGTTCGGCGTCCGCGTCGGCGACGAGATCGACGAGACGGTCGAGACGGCCGACGGGCCAGCCCGTGACTGGGGCTACGGCTACGCGACGCTGCCGGGCCACTTCGAGCGCGGCGAGATCACGTTCCGCGTCCGCAAGACGCTCCGGACCGGGGCCGTCACCTTCCACATCGACGCTGTTTCGCAGCAGGACCGCATCTCAAACCCGTTCTACCGCGTCGGCTTTGCGATCTTCGGGCGCCGCCTGCAGCAGCGCTTTTCGCGGACGGCCGTCGCACGGATGCAACTGCTCACCGCCGAGGCGCTCGCCTCACCCCACCGATGATGCGTCTCGCCGCTCTCGCCTGTCTGGTCGCTGCCGCACCCGCCGCCGCGCAGCCCGACCCCGGCTCGCAGGACCCCGAGGCGGCCGTCCGGGCAACCATCATGCGCCTCTTCGACGGCATGCGCGCCCGCGACACGTCCGCCGTCCGCGCCGCCCTCCACCCCGACGCCCGCCTCCACACGGTCGTCCGCGACGGCGAGGGCCACCGCCTCGAAGAAGGGTCGATGGCCGAGTTTATCGCCGCCCTCGGCGCGTCGCCCGTCGGCTGGGACGAGCGCATCGGCGACATCGAGGTCCGCTTCGACGACGGCCTCGCGACCGCCTGGACGGCCTACCGCCTCTTCGTCGGCGAGCGCTTCATCCACTGCGGCGTCGACGCGTTCACGCTTGTCCAGGACGCCGCGGGATGGCGGATCTTGCAGATTGCCGACACGCGCCGAACCGGCTGCGAGTGACGCCACGGCCCAACGACACGCCCATTCCTCTCCTCACCGCCTCCCGCCCCATGTCCGCCGATCTGAACGTCCGCCAGCACAACTTCTCCGCCGGCCCCGGCGCGCTCCCCGAAGAGGTCCTCGTCGAGGTCCGCGAGGAACTGCCCGTGTTTCCCGGCCTCGGGGCCTCGATCATGGAGGTGAGCCACCGCTCTAAGGAGTTCGACGCGATCTACGAGCGGGCCGGCGCACGTATCAAGGGCCTGCTCGGGATGGGAGACGACTGGACCGTGATGTTTCTCCAGGGCGGCGCGTCGATGCAGTTCCACCAAGTACCGCTGAACTTTCTCCGTTCGGACGCCTCGGCCGACTATCTCGACACGGGCACGTGGTCCGCGAACGCGATCAAGGAGGCGCGGCTCATCGGCGGCGTCAACGTCGCCGCGTCGTCCAAGGACGAGCAGTACACGTTCATCCCGCGCCCCGAGACCTGGTCGCTGGACGATGGGGCGACGTACCTGCACTACACGTCCAACAACACCATTTTCGGGACCCAGTTCGCCGAGGAGCCCGTCGCGGGCGTCCCGCTCGTGTGCGACGCGTCGAGCGACTTTCTGAGCCGGCGTATGGACACGGACCGCTACGGGCTGATCTATGCCGGCGCGCAGAAGAACATTGGCCCGGCCGGCGTGACGGCCGTGATGGTCCGCGACTCGTTCATGGCGGGCAAGAAGGACGGCCTGCCGGCGATGCTGGACTACGGCAAGCACGCCGGGACGATGTACAACACGCCGCCCGTCTTCGCCGTCTACCTCGTCGACAAGGTGCTGGGGTGGATCGAGCAGCAGGGCGGCCTCGACGCCGTCGCGGCAGCCAACGACGCCAAGGCGGCCCGCCTCTACGGCGCCCTCGACGCGACCGACTTCTATCGCCCGACCGTCCGGCCGGACAGCCGCTCCAGGATGAACGTCTGCTTCCGCCTGCCCGACGAAGCACTCGAAGACCGGTTCGTGAAGGAGGCGGCGGCCGAGGGCCTGCTCGCGCTCAAGGGCCACCGCTCCGTCGGCGGGATCCGGGCGTCCATCTACAACGCCGTCCCGCTGGCGTCGGTCGAGGCACTTGTGGGGTTCATGGAGAGGTTCGAGGCAGCAAACGGTTGAGGTCCGAAGACTTAATCCGGACCTGAAGGGTGCAAATCCACGCGGGGCTCATAAGTTGGGACCTCTGCTGCGTCTCACCCGAAGGTCCTGATGGTTCCGCTCTCCTGGCTCCTGTTTTCGGTCCTCGTCACCAGTGTCGCCGGTGCGGCTGCATGGCTTTTGATCCTCGGCGCGCGGCGGGTCGCCAGGGCCCGTCGCCGTGCCGCCCGCTGGACGCATTTTGTCGACCACTGCCCGAGTGGGACGCTGGACGAGGGCGCGCTTGCGTACCCGCTCGTCTCACCTCCGGGGCCCTCGGGCGAACTGTCTGTCCAGCCGGAGGGCCTCTGCGTGCGGCTCGATGCCTACGTGGGGCGGACGTTCTGGCTCGCGTGGGACGCGATTCAGAGCCTCGATCCGGGCCAGAGCGGGGGCGCGATGCTGCGCGCCGGAGGCGTCGAGATGCATCTCTCGGCCGAGGCCTGCCGGGCCGTGTGGGACGCCAAGGCGCGCGTCGGCCGGTCGCGGCCAGCTCAGCCGCCGACGGCCGGGCTTTCAAGCGGCCGCGCCGCGACGGCGAGCTGACCGCACGCGGCGTCGATGTCCTGCCCGCGGCTGCGGCGCACGGTTACGCGGACGCCCTTGGACACCAGGACCGCGATAAACGCATTCAGCCGCGCCTCGCCGGAGGGGCCGAAGCCGGTTCCGGCGACGGGGTTGTACATGATGAGGTTGACCTTGGACGGCGCCCACGCGGCGACGCGGGCGAGCGCCCGGGCGTCGGCGTCTTGGTCGTTAGCGCCGGCGAACATGCAGTACTCGTACGTAACGGGCCGGCCCGTGCGCGCGTGGTAGTGCCGCACGGCGTCCTTCAGGGCCGTCAGGTCGGTCTTTTCGGACCGGTTGACCGGCATGATCGCCGAGCGCTGCGCGTCGGTTGGGGCGTGCAGGCTGATGGCGAGGCCGAACGCGGGCGCGCGGCCCTCGGCTTGGTCGTCGGCGAGGTCGCGGATGCGCCGGGCGAGGCCGACCGTCGAGACGGTGACGCGGCGCGGTGCGAGCCCTAGTCCCTCGGTGATCAGCGCGACGCTCTGCACGACGGCGGCGTAGTTCTGAAAGGGCTCGCCCATGCCCATGTACACGACGTTCGTCAGGCCGCGCCCGTAGCGCTCGGCGGCGAGCGCGTGCATCGCGTGCGCCTGGTCGGCGATCTGGCCCGCCGTCAGGTTCTCCAAGAACCCCATCCGGCCTGTCGCGCAGAACGAGCAGGCCATCGCACACCCGACCTGACTCGACACGCAGGCCGTCAAACGCCGCGCACGCCCGTCCTCGTCCACGTCCGGGATCAAGACCGCCTCGATGTGACGGCCGCTCGGCAGCCGCAGCAGCACCTTGACCGTCCCGTCTGCCGACTCCTGCCGGCCGACCTCGACGAGCGTTCCGATGCGCGCCGTCTCGGCGAGACGTGTCCGGAAGGCCGCCGGCAGGTTGGACATCGCCGCAAAGTCCGTCGCGCCCTTTTCGTGGACCCACTCCCACAGCTGCTGCCCGCGAAAGCGCGGCTCGCCGAGGCCCGTCGCAAACGCGACGAGCGCGTCGCGGTCCAGCGCGCGGAGATCGGTCAGGGGGGGCGGGGCAGTGGGCTCCATGTCTCAAGAAACGGACGCGGGCGGCCGTCCGTGCGCGGCGGTCGTGAACGGGCGTCGTGAGGTGCGTGAAAAGAGGCCGCAGGAGCGCAGTTAGCTTTCCAGACCCCCGCCGCCGCCCCGATGCTTCGCCTTCTGCTGCCTGCTGTCGCCCTTGCTCTCGCTGCCGCGCCGCGCGCGCAGGCGCCGCTCGAACCGCCGGCGGCGACGTTCCTGCCCGGCGGGGCCGTCGCAGGCGGGTGCCGGGCGCAGTGGCAGACGGTCGCGCCCGTCCAGGCGCACTCTGCCCCGACCGACATCGCGGCCGCAACGCGGACCATCGACGCCGCGCGGCGCGTGGACGCGAACGACTACTCGGAGTCCCTCACGGCCGTCCTGGAGCCGGGGCGCGTGCGCCTGCGTGCACCGCTTGTCGTGCCACCCTCGCCGGGCAGCCCGGATGCCGCGCTGCGCCTCGCCGCCGGCGACGAGTTGCGCGTGCTCGCCGTCGGTGACGGCTACACGACGTTCGCCTACGGCGGCCGCGTCTACGAGGCGCGCCTCGGCGACGCCGAGACGCTCCAGGCGCCCGTCGCCGAGGTCTGGATTTTTCTTGTGCCCCGCGACGACCGGCCCGCAGCGTGGCTCAACACGGCCCAGGCCGGTGTCGTCGCATGGGACCCGGTCTGCGGCGGCTAGAAAGGCAGGCTGCGGACCACGTTCCGCGGCGCGTCGATGCGCAGAATGTCGCGGAGGTAGCCGCTCTTGACGTAGAGCGAGACCGAAAAGCCGCGCGTGAGGCCGATGGGCTGCCACTGGATGGCCATCTCCCAGCAGTGCAGGTCGCGGCGGAGCGCGAGGCTCGTCGTCGTCGGGTCGAGGGTGACGAGGTCGAGGCCGGTGCTGCCCGTGAGCGACCAGACGGGCGTGAGGCGGAGGTCGACGGGGCTGAGCGTGAGCGCGGCGGTCGTCTGGGCGGGGACGGGGCCGATGGCGGGGCGGTAGCCCAGCGTGAGGTCGACGCCGAACGAGATCGGCGCGGCGGCATTGGTGTAGCCCACGACGGCCGGCGCGCGCGCGTCCACGGCCGGGTCGTACGGCTCGCCGCGCTGCCGCGACGCCTCGCGCCGCGCGGCCTCGTCGGGGGCGACGACGGCGCGCTGGGAGGCGGACGCCGGGAGCGCGCCGATCGAGGCCTGCGATCCGCGCCCGAACAGGCGCGTGACGGACGCCGAGAAGCTCGTCAGGCGGAGCGGCCGGCGGTCCGATGACAGGTACGAGTCGGTCGTGAGGTTGCCGGCCTCGTCGAGGCCGTAGGCCGAGTAGCCGGCGGAGGCGCGGATGTTGGTCCCGAAAATGAGGCTCGTCGCGTTGAACGTGACGTCCTGGACAGGGCGCTCGGGCGCGGCGAAGTTGACCCCGCCGCGGACGTCGAGGGAGAGAATCTGGACGGCGCGGCGCGTCGTCTCGCCGGTCGTGTCGGTCCGGGCGATGCGGGCGAGGACGGCGTTCTCGATGCCGAATGAGAGGGACCGGGTGGGCTCGGTCGGGATGCCCGAAATGGGGGAGTAGCGGACGGTCCGGCCGGTCGCGTCGGTCTGGACCGTCCGGACCGAGCCCAGGGCGCTGTAGTCGGGCTCGATGGCGAGCGAAACGCTGGGGCGGACCGTGTGGCGGATGCCGTCGATGGGGCCGAGGCGGAGGCCGAAGGTGCCGAACAGCTCTGTCGCGGCCGTGAGTTCGGCGCGGGCGCGGCGGGCGGTCGTGAAGCCGGCGACCTGCTCGACCAAGACGCGGTTCGAGTCGGGGAGGAAGGTGCGCTGCTCGCTGCGGCTCGCCCAGATCTCCGTGAGGGAGACCGTGGGCGTGAGCGTGAGGTTGAAGCGCGGGACGCTGTAGGTCGCCTGGATGGGCAGGCGCTGCTCGACGCGCGTGTCGAAGCGGGTCGGCTGGCCGGTTGCCGTACGGAAGGCCTCGGCGTCGAAGAGGGCCTCGAAGAACGAGACCGTCGAGTTGGCGCCCGTGAGAGGCGAGAAGCGGACCGTGTTGGCGGCGGTCGCGGCGTAGCTCACGGAGATCTTTTCGAAGACGCCCTCGTCGCGGCCGCGGCGGAAGGGGAAGAGGCGCTGCTGCGTGAACGAGGCGGTCGGGAGGGCGACCTCGGTGCGGTTGCCGACAAAGTCCTGGGAGGCCTGGGCCGCGAGCGAGAGCGAGCGGCCGACGCTCGGCCACGTCTGCTGGAGCGTCACCGAGGACGACGTCTGCTGGGTGATCTGGGCCGAGACGGCGTCGGCGACGAGGCGCTGGCTCACGGACTGGAGATCGACGCGGGCGGAGAGGCGGGGGCCGGCGGCGAACTCCTGCTGGTGGTCCCACGCGAGGCGGAGGGGGATGCGGGGCGCGTAGCCGGGGTCCGTCGGCTCGCCCTGGCGGAGGCGGCCGGCTTCGAGGCTGAGCGACCCTTGATACGCGTAGAGGCGGTTGTAACGGACCTGGCCGCGGGCGAGGAAGGAGCCCTCGGTCCCGATCTTGGCGGAGGCGGTCGCGTCGAAGTAATCGGAGACGGCCCAGTACCAGCCGACGTTGTCGAGAAAGAGGCCGAAACCGGTCTCGCGGCCGTAGCGGAGCGGGAGCGGGCCCGAGCGGCGGCCCTCGGCGGCGGGGAAGTAGCCGAAGGGGAGGGCGACGGGGACGGCGAGGCCGAGCAGGCGCAGGCGGACGGGACCCGTATAGACGCGGCGGCCGTCGACGACCATGAGGCGGCCGGCTTCGAGGGCGTAGTGCGGGTGGTCCAGCTCGCAGGTCGTGTAGGCGGCGTTCTGGGCGTAGACGATGTCCGGCGAGGCCTGCTTGATGATGCCGCCGAGGAGGAAGCCGTCCTGGATCTGGGTTCGTGCGCCAGCGACGCGGCCGCGGCGCGTCGTGAGGTTGTACGTGAACAGGCGACCCGTGAAGGCCTGGTCGCCGTCGGCGAAGGCGGGGATGCCGGTGGTGTCGGCGCCGGCGGGCTCGGCGCGGAGGGTCTGGGCGCGGGCGCGGTACTGGAGGCGGCCGGCGGTGAGGGTGGCCGTCCGGAAGCGCGCCTCGGCCTCGCCGTAGAGGGTGACGACGTCGTCGGTCGAGTCGGCCGTCGCGTCGGCGACCTCGATGCGGACGGAGTCGCGGGCGCTGTAGGTCACGGGCTCGTCGAGGCCGCCCTCGGCGGGCGGGGCGAGCGGGACGCCGCGGAGGGGGACGCCGCGGAGGGGGACGGCGCGGGCGGTATCGGCCCGAACGGTGTCCGCGCGCGCGCTGTCCGGCCGGGCCGGGGGGCGCCCGACGGTCTGCGCACCCGCAGCCGGGGCGCAGACAAGCAGTGCAGCGAGCAGGACGAGAACGCGGGGCATCCGACGGGTCCGGGGAAGGCCTCGAAGGTATCGCCCGC
>DASVSE010000060.1:0-12469 GCA_036388235.1 Rubricoccaceae bacterium
GTCACCTCACGCGCGAGCAGGGCCTCCCGAGTCAGGCCGTCTACGCCGTCGTGCAGGACGCGCTCGGCTTCGTCTGGGTCGGGACCGCCGATGGCCTCGCCCGCTACGACGGCATCGACGTGCGCACCTTCCGTCACCGCGCGGACTCGTCGAGCGTCGTCGGCAACGAGGTGCTCGCGCTCGCCGCGGGCCCCGGCGGCGAGGTCTGGGTCGGCACGTCGGACGGCCTGAGCCGCTACGACCCGGCCCGCGACGCCTTCGAGACCGTCGACGGCTTGCCCGACGACAACGTGCTCGCTGTTGCTGTCGACACTTCTGGCGTCGTCTGGGCTGGAACGAACGACGGCCTCGCCCGCATCGTTCGGCGTGCCGACGACTCGGAAGCTGACTGGGGCGAGAGCAGCGTTTTCGAGGTAACGGCCTACGAGGCGAATGCCCGAATGCCGGGCGCCCTCCCCGACCCGGTCGTCCAGGCCGTCTTGCCAGACGCGGCGCGCGGCGTCGTGTGGGTCGGCACGGCCGACGGCCTCGCACGCCTGGATCCGGCGACGGGCCGCTTCCGGACCGTCCGGCCGAGCACGGCCGGCGCAAACGTGTCGGCGCTTGCGCTGAGCGAGCGCGGCTCGGTTCTCGTCGGCACCGTCGGCGACGGGCTGTACGCCTTCGATCCACGCGGGGGGCGGTTCACGCCGGTCAACATCGGCCCAGGGTTGAGCGCGGGTTTGGTGTCGGCTGTTCGCGAGGACACCGGCGGAACGGTCTGGGTGGGGACCGTCGGCGGCGGCCTCCGGCGGCTCACCCCCGGCGCGGGCGTGACGCTCTACGAGGCAGACCCGAACGACCCGGCGGCGATCGCGGACAACCACGTCGCGGCGCTCTACGAGGACCGCCAGGGCATCCTCTGGGCCGCGACCTACGCCGGCCTCGACCGCTTCGACCGCGCCTCGGGCACGGCCGTCCGCCTCCGCCACGTCGCCGACGACCCGGCGTCGCTGGCGAGCACGAACGTCAAATCGGTCCTCGCGACCCGCGACGGCACGCTGTACGTGGGCACAGACCAGACGCTGGACCGCTCTGTCGACGGCCGGACGTTCACGCATACTGAGATCGGCGTCGAGGGTGGCCTCGGCGCACACCCTGTCACGGCGCTCTACCAAGACCGCGCCGGGACGGTCTGGGTCGGGACCGAGGGCGCCGGCTTTCTCCAGGTCGGCGCCGGGGGGACACTCGTTCGTGCGCCCGTGCAGGGCGAGACCGCTAACCTCAGCGTGCAGGCCTTTTTTGAGGACCGCGCGGGCCAGTTCTGGATCGGGACGCTCTCGGACGGCCTGCTGCTCTACGACCGGACGGCGCAGACGTCGCGCCGCTTCCGCGCCCGGCCCGGCCGTGGCGCGCTCGTCAGCGACAACATCCGGGCGCTGGCGCAGACGGCGGATGGAACGCTCTGGATCGCGACGGTCGACGGGCTGTGTCGGCTCGAGAGCGCTGCCGGAACGGGCACCTTCGCGTGCCCTGGCGAGGACGTCCCCGGCAACGCGGCCCTCGTGGACGATGATCTGTACGCGCTCCACGCCGCCTCGGACGGCAGCCTGTGGGCGGGCGGCCGCAACGGACTCATTCATGTCGACAAAGACGGCACGGTCCGGCGCTTCACGGCAGCCGACAACGGCCTCGCCGGAGAGACCGTCTTCGCGATTCTCCCCGGCGACCGCGACTACCTGTGGCTGAGCACGAGCGGCGGCCTGAACCAGCTGGAGCCCACGTCGGGCGTCGCGTCGGGCCGCCTGGGCGTCGGGGGAGCGGACCGGACGCTGGGCTCGGCCGCCGCGCGCGCGCCCGACGGGCGCCTGTACGTCGGTGGAGCGGACGGGCTGCTCGCGTTCTACCCGCGGCAGGTCGTGACGCGCAACAGCAACCCGCCTCAAGTGGTCATCACGGGCGTCGATGTGCTCGGGCAGGCCGTCGAGCCCGGGCCCGAGAGCGCGCTCGACGCCGCCGCGCCCGTCGCCCAGACGCTCCGGCTGAGCTACGACGACGAGTACGTCACGCTGCGCTTTGCCGGGCTGCACTTTGCGGACCCGGCCCGCAACCGCTACCGCTTCCGCCTCGAACGCTTCGACGACACCTGGCGCGACGCCGGCTCGGCCCGTGAGGCGACCTACACCAACCTCGATCCCGGGCGCTACACCTTCCGCGTTCAGGCGGCCAACCCGGACGGCGTCTGGAGCGAGCCCGGCGCGGCGATTGCCGTCGTGGTACGGCCGCCGTGGTGGCGGACTGTCTGGGCCACGCTCGCCTTCATCGGGCTCGCGGGCGTTGCGCTCGTCCGAGGTGAGCGGTGGCAGAAGACGCGCCTGCTGCGGCAGGAGCGCGAGCGCGCCGAGCGCCGCGAGGCCGAACTCCGCGCCGAGACCGCCGAGGCCGAGGCCGACCGACAGCGGGCGGAGACCGCCGCCCTCCAGGCCGAGAACCGCCGTGCGGCGGCCGAGGTCGAGCGCGCCCGCGAGGTCCACGAAGCCAACGACAAGCTCGAAGCGGCCAACGCGCGCCTCGAATCCTCCCTCGGCGAGCTCCGTGCGACGCAGACGCAGCTTGTGCAGTCCGAGAAGCTGGCCTCGCGCGGCCAGCGCACGGCCGGGATCGCGCACGAGATCAAGAACCCGCTCAACTTCGTCAACAACTTCGCCGATCTCTCGGTCGACCTCGCGGCCGACCTGCGGCAGGACCTCGAAGCCGCCGGCGACCGGCCCGTTGCCGACGTCCTGCCGGACCTCACGGATCTGCTCGATGACCTCAGCGACAACGCCCGCCGCATCCGCGAGCACGGGCAGCGGGCAGACCGCATCGTCCGCGCGATGCTGCTCCACAGCCGCGGCGGGGCCGTCGAACGCGCGCGCGTGGACATCAACCGCTTTGTCGAGGAGTACGCCAACCTCGCCTACCACGGCGCCCGCGCCAACGACGCCGACCTAGTCGTGGCCCTCGAACGGGACTTCGACGCTGCAGCCGGCGAGGCCGAGGTCGTGCCGCAGGAGCTCGGGCGCGTGCTCATCAACCTGCTGTCAAATGCGTTCCACGCCGTTGGCGAGCGCAAGCGGGCTGGCGAGGCGGGGTATGCCCCGGCCGTGACCGTCCGCACGCGCCGCGACGGCGACACGATCGAGATCGCGCTGGACGACAACGGCCCGGGCATCCCGCCCGCCCTCATGGACAAGATCTTCGAGCCGTTCTTCACGACCAAGCCTACGGGTGAGGGAACAGGTCTGGGGCTGTCGCTCGCCTACGACATCGTGACGCAGGTCCACGGCGGCACGATGAGCGTCGAGAGCACGGTCGGGACTGGAACGGTCTTTACGATCCGCATCCCGGTCAGTGCGCCGGCAACCATCCCGGCTGGCGCCTAGGCCCGGCCGTCGCTCGGACCGGCGCGGCTATTCCACGTCCAGCGTCCGGACCGTGAAGCCCGGCAACCCGCGCGCCACCACGACCGTCCGCGCGGCCGTCGGCGCCGCACCGGTCAGCGGTGCCACCTCGACCCAGTCCACGCAGAGCGGGCCGTTGGGCGGGACCGTGCCGCCGGCCCGGGGCGGAAGGACGAGGAAGCCCGTGCAGCCGCCGCTCGCATCGGCCGCCGGCCGCTGGCCCGGCCCCTCGGAATCCGACACGACGACCCACCGGCCCCCATCGCGGACGGCGTGGACCGAGCCTGCCTTGCCGCTGCCCTCGCCCCCGTTCTGCTCGACGAGAACGGCCTCGGCCATCCGGCCGGCCACGACAGGCAGGTTCGGAATCGTGTACACGGTCTCCCCATCGAGCTTGTACGCCAACCGGACGGCGCTGACGCCCGCACCTGCGCCGAAGGAGAACACGAACCGGACGCGCTCGTTCGGCAGGCCGACCGCGAACAGGGACGCGATCTCGGAGCCGTCGGCCGCCTCGACGCGCGTCCCGAAGCGCCCCCCGTCGGGGACGGTAATCGGGTCGATGGTCGCGTCGATGCGCTGGCGCAAGCCGGGGACGGAGAAGCCGCCCTCGGTCCCGGCCGTGAGGCCTGAGACGACGAGCGTGGTCCCGCTCGTGCGCAGCGTCGCCGCTCCGACCGGGACGACCTCGACGCCGCCGAAGGTGACTCCGGGGCCGTCGCCGGAGTCGCAGGACGCCAGAGGCAGCGCCGAGAGCACGAGTGTGGCGATGGACCGAAGGTTGAAACGCATCGGTTTAACCCAAATGGGCGAGGAGACGATCTGGGAGTCTACGGCAGCTTGACCGTGTTCGCAGTCCCATGCACGTTCTCTCCTGCTTCAGTGGGCTTTTCAACGGGCCCGGCGGCTCTGCGAGTCCCTTCCAAAGCATGCGCGAGAGCGCGTGGCAAGGCGGCTGTGGATCAGCAGAGGCCCGGGCGCGTATCCGCGCCTCCGCTGCACCCCCCGACACGCGATGAAGAGCCTCTGGTCGAGCCTGCTCAACCGCGACGTCTCCGACCCCGAAGACACGCTGCTGAGCGCGATCCCGCTCTTCGAAGACCTCACCCCCCGTGAGATCGACGCCGTCCAGCGCCTGCTCCACCGCCGCGACTACGTCGCCGGCGAGTCCGTCTTTGTCCAGGGCGAGCCCGGCCTCGGGATGTACATCATCTCGCGCGGCGTCGTCTCGATCCAGTCTGAGCCGTCGGGCCGCGAGCTCGTCGAGCTGCGGGACGGCGACTTCTTCGGTGAGATCGCGCTGCTCAACGAGGTCATCCGGACCGCAACGGCGCGAGCCAAGACGGATTGCACGCTGCTGAGCCTCTTCCAGCCGGACCTGCTCGGGCTGTTGGAGCGGAGCCCGCGCCTGGGTGTGAAGGTGCTTCTGTCGCTTGCGCGCCTCGTCGGGATGCGGCTCGTCCAGGTCAGCGCCGAGTCGGAGGGGTACGCGAGCGACTGCGAGGGCCTGCGGACGGAACTCGATCAGCTCCGGACCGCCTCCGGGCAGGACTCCGACACCGACGTGGCGGCGGCATGACCGGATACGCGATGCGCTCGGCCGTTCGACCCGGCCGGCAGCTCAGCCTCTGGGTCGCACTTGGCTCCCTTGCCATCGGCGTGCTCATCGTGCGCGCCGCGCCGGACCTCGTCGGGCTCGTCGTGCTCGGGGCGACGCTGGCCTACCTGCTCGTCCCGCTCGTGGACCAGCTGGAGCGTCGCGGCATCGGGCGGACGCTCGGGACGACGATCGTGATGCTCGGCCTCGCCCTCGTCGTCGGTGGGTCGGGCTATGCGGCCGCTCCGACCATCGTCGAGCAGGCTGAGCAGATCCAGCTCCGCTGGCAGAGCGGCGAGTTGCTGCGTCTGCTCACCCACGCAGAGGAGGCCATCGCAGCTCACCTCCGCGGCACGCGCCCCGAGGACATCGGCCTCTCCACAGCCGTCCGGGAGTGGTACGAGACGGACAGCGGACCGCTCGTCGGGTACCTCCCGACGGTGCTCAACGCGGTCTCGAACGGCATCGTCGTGCCGTTCGTGCTGTTCACACTCCTTCGCGAAGGGCCCGTGCTGCGCAAGCGCCTGCTCGCCGTCGTCCCGAACCGGTACTTCGAGTTCGGCATGAACGTGCTCTACAAGGCCGACGCGCATCTCGGCGGCTATCTCCGCGGTCAGGCCGTGATTGCGCTTCTCGTCGGGGCCACGACGGCGCTCGCGCTCGGCGTGCTCGGCGTGGACTACTACCTCGTTCTGGGCGTCGTGACGGGGTTGGCCAACCTGGTGCCGTATGTCGGGTTCGCCGTCTCGGCCGGCCTCGCCCTCGTCGTGTCGGTCGTGACGACGGGCGACTTCCATCAGGCGGCGGGCGTCGTCGTGACGTTCGCCGTTCTGCAGACGGTCGAGAACATCGTGTTTCAGCCGTGGATCACGGGCCGGACGGTGTCGATGGACCCGGCGCTCGTGCTCCTCGCCATCCTTGTCGGCGGCCGCGTCGGCGGTGTGCTCGGGATGGCGCTCGGCGTGCCGGCGGCGGCCATCCTCAAAGTCGTCGCCGTGGAAACGGTGACCGGCCTTCGGCGATACCACCTCTGACGCTCTGTCCGGTCTGATGTCCCACGCTCTCCACGACCCCGCCCGACTGACGGCCCGCTTCTGGGGGGTCCGCGGCTCGATCCCGACGCCGCAGGCGGGGTACCTCGGCGTCGGCGGCAACACGTCGTGCGTCGAAGTCCGCGCGCCCGATGGGACGGTCCTCGTCCTCGACGGCGGGACGGGCATCCGGGCACTCGGCTACGCCCTCGCGGCCGAGGCCGCCGGCACGTCGATGACGATCCACGTCGTGCTCTCGCACTTCCACTGGGACCACCTGCAGGGACTGCCGTTCTTCGCCCCGCTGTTCTCGCCCAACCACGACGTCCGCTTCTACGCCGTCACGGACGACGGCAGGCTGGACCGGCTGCTGCACGGGCAGATGTGCTTTCCGTACTTCCCCGTCCCCTTCGACGACCTAGCAGCCTCAACGCACACGGTCTCGCTCCGCGAAGGCGAGCCGTTGCAGGTCGGCCCGATGACCATCCGGCCGTTCCCCGTCAACCATCCGCAAGGCGCGCACGGCTTCCGAATCGAGTGCGGCGGCGCAACGCTCGTCTACGCGACCGACTATGAGCACGGCATCGCGTCCTTCGACGCCGGCCTGCGCGAGGCCGTCCGGGACGCAGACGTGCTGATCTCGGACGCGCAGTACACGCCGGACGAGTACCGCCTCCGCGGCGGCTGGGGGCACACGACGTGGGAGAAGGCCGCGCATCTCGCGCGCGACGCCGGCGTCGGGCGGCTGTACCTCTTCCACCACGACCCGGCCCACGACGACGCCGCTCTGGCGCGGATCTGCGACTGTGCCCGCGAGGAGTTTGCGGCGACCGAACTGGCCTGCGAGGGCGACGAGATCCGCCTCTAAGCTGGAACTCACCAAACGAAAACGGCGGGCCCGGGCGCAATGCCCGGGCCCGCCGTTCGACGTTCAACGCGTGCCAGATTAGCCGCGCGTCGGGCGCTGGAGCCGCAGCGTCTGGCCGGCGCGGACGTTGCCGTCGCGGAGGCCGTTCCACTGCTGCAGGTCGCGGACCGAGACGCCGGCCCGCTGCGCGATGCGCGTCAGGTTGTCGCCCGAGCGGACCGTGTACGTCCGCGGCGCGGCCGGGGCCGGGGCGGCGGCCGGCGTAGACCGGCGGCTGCGGGCCGGGGCGGCATCGGCCGAGACGATGAGGCGGCGGCCGGCGAAGAGCTGGTCGCCCTGGACGCCGTTCCAGTCGCGGAGCTGCTGAACCGTCACGCCGTACTGGCGCGCGATGCTCGACAGGTACTCGCCGCGCGCGACGACGTGCGACGTCGGGCGGCGCTCGGCGCGGTCGGAGACGACCCGGACGGGCACGCGGGCCTCACGCTCGCGCGTCGGGCGCGGGGCCGGAGCGGCGGCAACCGGGGCCGGCGTCGGCCGCGCCTGGGCGAGGGCGGACACGTCCGGACCGAGCAGGCCGGCCGTCGCGACGGGCGTCGCCGGGCGCGACGGCCGCGGGGCCGGCGTCTCGGCGCGGGGCACGGGGCGCGGGGCCGGCGCCTGAGCGACGAAGACGGGCTCGGCCGCCTCGGTCACCTCGGGCTCTGTGACCTCGGGCTCCTCGACCGGCTCGCCGGTCTGCTCGGCGACCATCGCGGCGCGGGCGGCGATAAGCGCCTCGCGGTCCAGCGTCTCCTGGTCGGCCTGCGGCGTTTCCTGACGGGTCTGGGCAGCGGCGACGGCCAGCGCCTCGGCACGGCCCGCGTCGCGAGCCTGCTCACGCTCGAACTCGGCGACCTCGGGCGGCGCTGCTGCGGCGTACTGGTCGACCGGGTCGTCGCGGCGGACGGGCTGGCCGAGCGGCTGGCGCGACGGGCGGAGGGCCTCGCGGGTCGCCGCAACGCGGAGGGCCTCGCCGCGCTCCTGCGGCGCGATCGGGCGGATCGCCCGCGAGCCGAACGAGACGGTCTCGGCGGCGGCGTAGAGGCCGGTCGCGCTCTCGGGCGCGAAGCGCGCCAGATCCTGCGCGTGGTTGGCGTACATCCCGACGGGGATGCGGACCGTCTGCGGCCCGCGGCCGGACGGCACGCGGCCGTTGCGGAGGCTCGGGTTGAGCGCCCGGATGGCGGCCTCGCTCACGTCGAGCGCGTTCGCGATGGCGCCGAGCGACGTGCCGGCCTCGACGGGCATCCGGTCGAACGTGTAGGCCGGGCCGGGGTCGTCGGTCGGCGAGATGCCGTAGGCCGACGGGTTCGAGACGACGAGCGACGTCGCGATGAACATCGGGACGTAGGCCCGCGTCTCGCGCGGGATCGCCTCCTCGATGTCCCAGAACGTCGCACGGCGGCCCGTGCGCTCCTCGAAGCGGGCCGCGGCGCGCGCGATGACGGCCGGGTTGCAGTTGTAGCCGGCGAGCGCGAGCTGCCAGTCGCCGAAGCGGTCGTGGAGGTCGCGGAGGTGGCGGGCCGCGGCGCGCGTCGCCCGCTCCGGGTCGAGGCGGTCGTCGACGTCGCGCGTGGCCTGGAGTCCGTAGGCGGCGCCCGTGGCGCGGATAAACTGCCACATGCCGGCGGCGGCCATGTGGCTCTGCGCGGCCGGGTTGAGCGCGCTCTCCACCATCGCGAGATACTTCAGCTCGTCCGGCACGCCCTCCTCGGCGAGCACGCGCTCGATCATCGGGAGGTACGTCTCCGAGCGCGAGAGCAGGCGCTCGACATGGCTCGGGCGGCGGACGAGAAACTGGATGTAGCGCTCGACCTGCGTGTTGACGTCCATCGGGATCGCCGTCGCGAACGTCTGGCGGTCCGGCAGCGTGACGTGCTCGAGCAGCGGCACGCCCATGTCGAAGCCGCGCTCGACGGCGTCGATGCCGGCCTCGCGGAAGGCGTACACGTCGCCGCGGTCGAGGGCTGGCGTGTCGTAAAAGCGCTCGTACTCGGTGAGGACGGCCGAGTAAGCCTCGCGGAAGCGGGCGTCGAACATCACGCCGGGCCGCTGGCCGAGCAGCTGCAGGTCCGAGACCAAGTCGTCGAGCAGCGTCGCGTAGCGGCCCTGGTCGCCGTCGGCGGAGGCGTCGAGAAGGGTCGCCTGGCGCTCGTAGAGGCGAGCGAGGCGGCGAGCAAGCTGGTCGTCGGACAGCGAGTCGGCGGACGCGAACCCGGGCGTGTCGGCGTGCCGCGAAGCGGTCGGCCGAGGAGCGACGGGGTCCGTGGCGGCCGACTGGGCCAGCGCAGGGAGCGTGACGAACAGCAGGGGTGCCGCGAGTGCAAGACGGGCCATACTGGCGGGTCGGGCTGGTGGGAACAGAGCGCCTCGGCACGGCCCGCGGGGGGGCGCTCGGGCGCACAGGCGGGAAACATAACGACGGCAACCGGCCGGCGTGCAAGGGGCCGCCCGGACCGCACTGCAGCAGCGGGCTAGAGCGGCCAGGACGTGCCCTGCCCGGAGGGCGCTTTTTGGCCGCCCAGCCCTGCCAGGGGCCCAGGTTTTCCCCCAGAGGCCGCTGGCAGGACAGGCGCGAACCGGCCCGCGCGGGTGCGATCTTTTTCACCCTGCCTTCCCCGCCCGCCGTGCGCGCGTCTCTGCTTCTGCTCGTCCTCAGCCTTGCCGCTGGCATGCCATCCCGCGCGCAGCCTGCAGCGGTGCCGCCCCCGCCTCCGCCGCCAGCATCCGTCCACCCGGCGGAGGGCCCGCGTCGGCCGCTCTTGTGGCGCCTTGCCGACGCCGACAGCCGGGTCTACCTCTTCGGGTCGGTCCACGCGCTGCGCCCGGGAACGGACGTGCTGCCCGGGCCAGCCGTGGCGGCCTACGCGGACGCCGAGGTACTCGCCTTCGAGATCGACTTCGACCTGGCACGGGCGGATGCCGCCGCTGCGGCCTCTATCGGCCTAGCGACGGATGGGGTCTCCCTCTCGAAGCGCCTCGGGCCGGCCGATGCCCGGCGGCTCCAGCGGCGGCTCGAAGTGGGGGGCCTCTCACTCGCTTCGTTCGAATCCTTCAAGCCGTGGCTCGTCGCCGTCGTCCTTCTGACCGTCCCAGACGGCTCAGCGCGCCTCTCAGCCGCGGCCGGGGCCGACGCCGTTCTGTACGCCCGCGCGGCCGCCGACGGCCGGGAGCGCCTCGGCTTGGAGACGCTCGCTGACCAGATCGGTGCCTTCGACGCCCTCCCGCTCAAGGACCAGCTGTCGATGCTCCGCGACGCGCTCGGCTCGGACGGCTCGGGCGACGGGTCCAGCGTAATGCCGCTCGTCGAGGCCTGGGAGGCGGGCGATGCGGAGCGGCTCGCGGCCATCGTCGCCTCGGGCCTCGGATCTTCGACGGAGATGCGGCGGCTCGTGCTCATGGACCGGAACGCGCGCTGGGTGCCGCAGATCGAGGCCCTGCTCGCCCGCGACGGCGAAGACGCGCTCGTCGTCGTCGGGGCGGGGCACCTCGTCGGGCCCGGCAGCGTCGTCGAGATGCTGCGCGCGCGCGGCTACACCGTCGAGCGGCTCTGAGCACCGCCTCTTAACCCCGCTACACCGTCGTCAGAGGACAGCGGTGCAGCGAGAGGTGGCCGCCCGTTCTCAGAGCGGAAGGTTGCCGTGTTTGCGGCGGGGCATCGTCTGGACCTTGTTCTTCAGCATCCGCAGAGCCCCGATGAGGCGCGCGCGCGTCTCGGACGGCCGGATAATGTCGTCGATGTAGCCGCGCTCGGCGGCGACGTACGGGTTGGCGAAGCGCTCGCGGTACTCGTCCGTGAACGCCGCCTCGGTCGCGGCCGGGTCGTCCGAGGCGGCGATCTCGCGCTTGCGGAGAATCTCGACGGCGCCCTTGGCGCCCATGACGGCGATCTCGGCCGTCGGCCACGCGAGGTTGAGGTCGGCGCGGATGTGCTTCGAGTTCATCACGTCGTAGGCGCCGCCATAGGCCTTGCGTGTGATGACGGTGATCTTGGGGACGGTCGCCTCGCAGAAGGCGTAGAGCAGCTTGGCGCCGTGGCGGATGATCCCGCGCCACTCCTGGTCCGTGCCGGGCAGGAAGCCCGGCACGTCCTCGAAGACGACGAGCGGGATGCCGAAGGCGTCGCAGAAGCGGACGAAGCGCGCGCCCTTGACGGACGCGTCGATGTCGAGCACGCCCGCGAGGACGGCCGGCTGGTTGGCCACGATGCCGACCGACTGCCCGCCGAGGCGCGCGAAGCCGACGACGAGGTTGGCCGCAAAGTCGGGATGGATCTCGAAGAACGAGCCGTCGTCGACGACGCGCGAGACGACGTCGTGGATGTCGTACGGTGTGCTCGCGCTCTCGGGCACGACGGTATCGAGAAACGCGTCGGCGCGCGTCTCGGGGTCGGTCGTGGGGCCGATGGGCGGTGCGTCCTCGCAGTTCTGGGGCAGGTACGAGAGCAGCTCGCGGATGCCGAGCAGGAGCGCGGCTTCGTTGGCAAACGCCCGGTGGCACACGCCGGACTTGCTCGCGTGCGTGTCGGCCCCGCCGAGTTCTTCCTGGGTGACCTCCTCGTTTGTAACCGTCTTGACGACGTTCGGGCCGGTCACGAACATGTAGCTCGTCCCACGTGCCATGAACACGAAGTCTGTGATCGCAGGCGAGTAGACGGCGCCGCCGGCGCACGGCCCGAGGATGGCCGAGATCTGCGGCACGACGCCGCTCGCCATCGTGTTCTGCAGAAAGAGGTCGGCGTAGCCACCCAGGGCCGCGACGCCCTCCTGGATGCGCGCGCCGCCCGAGTCGTTGAGCCCGATCACGGGCGCGCCGTTCTCTAATGCGAGCTGCATCAGGCGGACGATCTTGGACGCGTGGGCGAGGCCGAGCGAGCCGCCGAAGACGGTGAAGTCCTGCGAGTAGACGTAGACGAGGCGCCCGGCGACGGTCCCCCAGCCGGTCACGACGCCGTCGCCGTAGGGCCGCTCTTTGTCCAGCCCGAAGGCCGTTTCTTGGTGGCGGACGAACGTGCCGGTTTCCTGGAACGAGCCCGGGTCGAGAAGGACGTCGAGGCGCTCGCGTGCGGTGAGCTTGCCACGGGCGTGCTGGGCGTCGACGCGGGCCTGGCCGCCGCCGAGGCGGGCCTCCTGTCGGCGGGTGTCGAGGTCGGCGAGGCGGGCGGGCGTGTCGGTCATCTAGAGGGGGCGGAATCGGGCTTCGACAGCGTCCATGAACGCGACGGCAGCGTCGGAGAGGGGGCTCACGCGGTGGCGGCGGAAGATGTCGCGCGCGATGGTGTCGGTCGCCTCGGTCCACGAGGCGGCTCGGGCGAGGGCAACGAGGGTTTCGCCATAGGCGGCTTCGGAGCCGCCGAAGAGATCGGTGACAAAGACGGCGCGTCGGGCGTCGTCGGCCGGGCGGCCGAGGGCGGCTCGTTCGAGCCGGTCAAGGCCCGTGAGGAGCGCCTCAGGGGCCGCGTCGGAGGCCGGGTCGGGTCTCGGCGGGGGGGGCGGGGGAGCGCCAATTG
>DASVSE010000061.1:0-2253 GCA_036388235.1 Rubricoccaceae bacterium
CCGTATGCGGACGTGTGCGGCGGCTGCACGTGGCAGCACCTGAGCTACCCGGCGCAGCTGGAGATGAAGCGCGAGGCGGTCGAGCGGAGCCTGACGTACGCGGCCGGCCTGGACCTCGGCGGCGTGCCGGTCCGCGAGACGATCGGCGCGGACCGCGACGAGGGCTCGGGCGGCGTGTACTACTACCGCAACAAGATGGAATTCTCGTTCTCGGCGCAGCGCTGGCTGACCGACGCCGAGATCGCGACCGAGGAGAGCTTCGACCGCTACTTCGCGCTCGGGCTGCACGTGCCGGGACGGTTCGACAAGGTCCTCGACCTCAAGACGTGCTTTCTGCAGTCCGAGTGGTCGGCGCGGCTCGTCAACGGCATCCGCGACCTTGCGCGGCATGAGGGGTGGGAGCCGTGGCACGTCCGCGAGCACCGCGGGTGGCTCCGGCACCTCGTCATCCGGACGTCGGCGAGCACGGAAGATCGGATGGTGAACCTTGTCACGTGGGACCACAATCCGCAGCGGCTGGCCGTCCTGACGGCCTTTCTGCGGCTGAGCTTCCCCGAGGCGACGACGTTCGTCAACACGGTCAACGAGAGCCTGGCGAACACGTCGTACGGCGACGCCTACACGGTATTCGGGCCGGGCACGATCCGCGACCGGATCGGGGTGCACACGTTCGAGATCGCCTCGAACGCGTTTTTCCAGACCAACACGCGCCAGGCGGAGAAGCTCTACGCCGTCGCGGCCGAGATGGCGGAGTTGAAGGCGACGGACCTCGTCTACGACCTGTACTGCGGGACGGGGACGATCTCGCTGTTCGTCGCCGACCGCGTCGCGCGCGTCGTCGGGGTGGAGCTGGTCGAGGAGGCCATCGTGAACGCGCGGGCGGCGGCCGAGGCCAACGGCGTCGCCAACACGACGTTCGTCGCTGGCGACATGCTGAAGCTCTTCACGCCCGAGTTCGTCGCCCAGCACGGGAGGCCGGACGTGCTCATCGTCGACCCGCCCCGCGCCGGGATGCACCCCAAGGTCGTGGACCAGATCGCGGACCTGCGGCCCGAGCGGATCGTCTACGTCTCGTGCAACCCGAAGACGCAGGCCGACGACCTCGCGCGGCTGATGGAGCGGACGGAGGGGGGCTACCGCATTGAGGCCGTCCAGCCGGTCGACCTGTTTCCGCACACGACGCATACGGAGTGCGTCGTCGGGCTGCGGGCGGTCGAGCGGGGCTAGTGCGTTTGTACCACGCCTCTCGGGGGCGGCGGGGGGTAGCCTGAGTGCCCACCTTACCGACTCGTGATGCGACTCGCTCTCGTTCTCCTGCTCGCCGCGTGCACGCTGCCGGGCTGCACCCTTCTGGGCGCTGGCTTCGCGGCCGAGTTCAACCGTCAGAACCGTTCCGACGCCCAGGTGGACTTTGACGGGCGCCCGCCGGCACCGGGCGACACGCTCGTGCTGCACCTCGCCGAGGGGCGGACAGCTCGGGGCGCGTTCGTCTCTGCGTCGCCAGACTCGGTCCGGCTCAGCAGCACCGCGCTCGCGCGCGCCGACATCCGTCGCGCCGAGCGGCCGTGGCGACGGCATAATGTGGGCCGCGCTGCGCTTGTCGGGGCTGGGGCCGATCTCGCGTTCTTCGGGTGGCTCATCTACGCCTTCCAGGACTTCTCGGTCCCGCTCGACCTCAACCTCTGACGGCGCCCCACGTCACTCGCCGCCGTCGGCGGCGGAGGTGGCGGCCGGGACGCCGGGCTCGGCCTGGCGGCTCGCGCCGTTGTCGCCCCAGATCAGCGCGAGCAGGAACGCGATCGAGGCAATCGCCGCGGCGCCGTGGATGAGGACGACGGCCGAGGGCCACTTTTTGCCGGTGATCTGCCGGTAGAACAGAAACAGGCCGCCCGTCGCCGTCGCGAGGAACGCCCAGAACGCGGGCCACGCGTCGAGCGCGGGCGCATACGCCAGCCCGACGCCGAGGAGGACGATGCCCGAGATCGTAAACAGGCCGTGCACGATGCCGAACGCCTTGCCGGACTCGACGCCGCGGAAGTGGTTTACGGCCATGTACAGGCCGATGAGGGCCCCGATGATGAAAGCGATGACAGCAGCGAGGTGCATGAGCGGCGCGCGAAGGTGAGAATTTCTCAACGGCGGCTGGTCGGCGCTGATCCGGGCGGCAGGGATCTAGGGGAAGTCCTGATTAGGGTTGCGACGGGCTCGAATGGCGGTCTCGAACCGCCCGGCGTCGCGCGCGTCCGATGCAGA
>DASVSE010000062.1:0-1650 GCA_036388235.1 Rubricoccaceae bacterium
AGCTTCGGATCCTCAGACTACTCGCAGGAGGACTACGAGCGCGAGGCGGATGCCGCACGGCGCGACCTCGAAGCGGCTATCGGACAGGCGCGCGCCACGGACGCTGGCTCGTGCCGCGTGCTGTCGCTGGGCGACCGCCCGTGCGGCGGGCCGGCGTACTTCCTGACATACTCGGTGACGGACAGCGACACGGTCCAGGTAGCGGCCCTCGCCGAGCGCATCGCCGAGATTGACCGGCGGGCCAACCGCGTGCTCGGCCTCGTCTCGACGTGCGAGCTGCGGACTCCGCCATCTGTCGAGCTGCGCGACGGCCGGTGCCTGCCTGCGCTCCAGACGGCCGACTGACGCCGTCGGCGTGAGGGCATGCTGCGGGGCGTGGTAATCTCCGGGAAACCCCGAGTCCGCCATGCGCCTCACGTTCGACTTTCTCGTCATCGGCTCCGGCGTCGCCGGGCTGTCGTTTGCCCTCCGCGCCGCCGACCACGGCCGCGTGTGCATCGTCACCAAGAAGGCGTCGGCGGAGAGCAACACGAACTACGCGCAGGGCGGCATCGCAGCCGTGATGGACGCGGGCGACAACACCGAGGCGCACGTGCAGGACACGCTCATCGCAGGCGCGGGCCTTTGCGACGAGGCGGTCGTGCGGATGGTGATCGAGGAGGGACCTGAGCGCGTCCGTGACCTCATTGCGCTCGGAGCAGACTTCGACCGGGACCCCGACGGTGACCTGCATCTCGGCCGCGAGGGCGGGCACTCGGCGAACCGGATCGTCCACGCGACCGACATGACGGGCCGCGAGGTCGAGCGCGCGCTCCTGACGGCGGTGCGGCGTCACCCAGCGATCACCATCCTGGAGTACCACTACGCCGTGAACCTGCTCACGGAGCACCAGCTCGGGCGGGCGCCCGGCCCGGACGGTCCGACGTGCTACGGCGCCTACGTGCTCGACGAGGAGACCGCGACTGTCCACACAGTGCTGGCCAAGGCGACGCTGCTCGCGGCCGGTGGCGCGGGACAGGTGTACCAGCACACGACAAACCCGCGTGTCGCGACGGGCGACGGGATCGCGATGGCGTACCGGGCCGGGGCGGCGGTCGCCAACATGGAGTTTATCCAGTTCCACCCGACGAGCCTGTACCTGCCCGGGGCGGACTTCGAGGGCCGGTCGTTCCTCATCACGGAGGCCGTCCGCGGCGACGGCGGGATCCTGACGAACCTCGGCGGCGAGCGCTTCATGCCGCTCTACGACGAGCGCCTGGAGCTCGCCCCGCGCGACGTGGTCGCGCGCGCGATCGACGACCAGATGAAGAAGCGCGGCGAGGACCACGTCTGGCTGGACATCTCGCACCTGCCCGCGGCCGACATTCTGCGGCACTTCCCGAACATCCACGAGACGCTGCTCGCGCACGGGATCGACATGACGCGGGACAAGATCCCGGTCGTGCCGGCCGCCCACTACACGTGCGGCGGCGTCGTCGTGGACCGCCACGCGCGGACGAGCATCGCGGGCCTGTTCGGGTGCGGCGAGGTGACGTGCTCGGGCCTCCACGGGGCCAACCGGCTCGCGTCGAACTCGCTCCTGGAGGCGCTCGTCTACGCCCACAACGCCGTCGGCCCGGCCATCGCCTACGCGCGGACCGTAGGCTGGGA
>DASVSE010000063.1:0-7828 GCA_036388235.1 Rubricoccaceae bacterium
ACCGGTCGAAGGCATCCCAGACGAGCGGTGACCAGTGCCCCGAGAGGACAGCGTCGGGCGTGTCGTCAGGTCGGGTCGGGTCCATGGTGGCGCCTCGTAGGGGAGAGATCCATAGAAGACGGAACGATAACCTACGAGACCGCGCCCGAGCGTCCCGGCTCAGACGGCAGCCTGGCCGAAGGGGTCAGGCCGCCTCGGACCGTCTGGCGTCATCGAAGGTGGGCGAGGTCGTGGAACGTCTTCGACGGCTCCCCCACGAACACCGGCTCCAGCGGGTCCCCGACGTGGGCCACGTTCGCCACGACTTTCTTGTACAGCCACTCTCTCGTCTCCCGGTCCTCGAACCGGCCGTTGTACACCACGCGGCCCCACTGCCCCGCCCTCAGCCGCAGCACGGGACGCAGCCGGCCGGTCCGCTCCGGAGATCCACCACAGGCGAGATCGTACGCGTAGACAACCTGGGAGGCATCCGGGCCCGGCTCAATCCGGACGCACCCGATCCGAAACGGGCGGTCCGGGACGAGGTGGTGCTCCTCTACGGTTTCCTCGGGTTGGTCGAACCCGGTCCACTCCTGAATGAGGACGCTGTGATAGACGATGTCGAACCGGGCCAACGTCGCCGGCCGAAATGGGAGGTCGAAGTGCTCGGGGACGGCGTTTCGGACGGTCGCCCCGGGCGCCGACCGGGCCCTTTTCGTCCACCAGACGGTGATCTCCTGAACGATGGTCATGGGGCAGGCGCGGATTCGGAGGACGTGTCGCTCGGACGAACAGCCCTGATGTCACCGGATGGCCATCACGGGTAGACCGCCGAGCCCGGGACGCCGGCATCCGTGACGGCGCGCACGAGCACGCGGGCCATCTTCTCGCCGCCCCGGGCCGAGGGCTCAATCGGATTCGCATAGTCCTCCGGCTCCGTGCACACCCGCCGCAGATCCACCACCCGGACGTTGGCGGCAAACGCCGACCGCAGGATGGCATCGTTGAACAGGGCCAGGGCGGCCTGCGCCCGGCGCTGAAAGGCGGGGTCCGGGAAGTGCCCGTTGTAGACCGTGCAGACCGTGAGCGGGAGCCCCGTGCGGACCGTTGCCCTTATGAGCGCGTCGTACCGCGCCTCGAACCGATCGACGGTCGCCGTGAGCCGGTCGAGGGCTTCGCCGACCGACCGGACGGGCGCGTCGAGGACGCCGACGGCGCCGAGCGCGTCGTTGCCGCCCACGCTGAGCACGAGGTGGGTTGCCCCGGCGGGCAGGGCGGCGAGTTGATGGGGGACGTCGGCGACCACGCTGCCGTCAACAGCAAGGAGCGTCGCAGACCAGCCGGCCGGGAGGGCCTGGCGCACCTGGGCCACGACGTCGGGCTCTCCGGGACGGACGTAGGACCCGTTGTCGAGGATGGAGTCGCCGAGGAGCACGAGGTGAGACATCCGAGGGGTCGGGTACGGTGGACAGGACGCACGGGAGACTCGTGACCCACGCGGATGCTCCAACGGGACGGCCGCCGCGGTAAGGCCAGGGAGCCACAGACCGACGCGCGCCCGTCGCGTTCCAGCACCGTCCAACACGGCACCTCAACGGCTACTGCGAGAGGTGCTCGCCCGGTTCGAGCGCGGCCTCAATCGAGTCCGTCGCGGCGTCTAACTCGTCTGTGGAGAGCCCCGGGACCGTGGCGGCGACCGAGTCGTCAGCCGCCTGGGCGTCGGCTGCGCTCGGCGCAGCGGGCGGCGCCTCGGTCTGGCAACCAGCCAGGGCAAGGGCAAACGCGATGGCGGCGGACAGACAGGCGGACGAGCGGGACATCGGGGCGCGGAGGGGGTGCCCGAAGGTAGGGCGCCCAGCAC
This sequence comes from Rubricoccaceae bacterium, assembly GCA_036388235.1. Lineage (GTDB taxonomy): Bacteria > Bacteroidota > Rhodothermia > Rhodothermales > Rubricoccaceae > DASVSE01. Next base: position 1,841 of record DASVSE010000063.1, read on the forward strand.
ACGGGCGAGGTCTACCGCTCCGTCGGCTATAGCGGGACATCCGGTGTGGGAGACCGGGGCCGTCGAGGGCCATGCCGCCTGTGCAGCATCCGCCAGAGCCCGTAGAGCGCCGCCCCCCAGGCAATGCTGTTGAGCACTAGGGCGGCGGGGATCACGGAGCGATGGCGGACGAGCCACCCGTTCGGAACGACCCAGAGCGCGGCGTCGTGGGGCGCCCAGAGCACGTCGTGGACGGCCGCCGCGGCCCGGCTCACGGGGGAGCGGGAGCGGAGCTGATCGAGGTCTGTCCCAAAGGCGATGGTGGCAATGAGCATCGCCACGGCGAAGTGAGCGAGCGCACACGCCAGAACGCGACGGACATGCATGAGCAGATGAGAACGAGTCTGGCAGATGACCGATCAGCACCAACACGGTCGAGACGACTGGCGCGCTGCTGCGACGGCCGGCACAGCGGCGGGTTACGTGGCACCTTGCTCCTCCGGCCCCGCCGCCCCGACGCCGGGCGTTTCACGTCCAAGGGGACTGGCCCGTCGGGTCGCAGCTAGGCGCCGCTCGCCGGCGCCGTGCCCCTGGGTGCCCGACGCGGAGCACCGCCAACCGGGCCGGCCGCCGAGTCGACCGCAGCGGTGAGGGCCTGCTGCATCTCGCCGATCTCGCGGGCCTGCGCCTCGACGATCCGGCGGGCCAGCGCGCGGACATCGGGACGCGCACTGCGGGCTTGCGCCTCGGCCGCCATCACGACGGCGCCCGCATGGTGCGGGACCATCATCTCGAGAAACGCCCGGTCGAAGTCGGCCGCCGACGTCAGCGAGTCCATCGGCATGGCCATCCCCATTCGGGCCATCTCGTCGGGCCCATGCGGGGCGGACGAGGCGGCCGCGGGGAGGGTGCGCCGGATCGTCGCCATCTCCTGGATCTCGCCCTGCTGGTCGCGGAGCATCGTCGCTGCGAGCGCCTGTACGTCGGGGCGCTGGGCGCGCGTCTGAGCTTCCCGGGCCATCTCGACGGCCATCTCGTGGTGCGCCGTCATGTCGTCCAGAAACCGGGCGTCGGTGTACACCGACGGGGCGTCGTGCGCGGCGGCGCCATGCGCGCCGGCAGCGTGGTCAGGCGCGGCAGGGACCGGGGCCGTCTCGCTGGGAGACTGGCAGGCCGCGAGGCCGGTCGCGAGGGCAACGAGGAGGGCGCGCATAGGAAGACGGAAGGACGTCGGGGGGGTAGAACGGCACGCTGCCCGGAACGGTCCTCCCCGGCAAACGGTGGCTCGACAGCGCTACGGCTCCACCGAGGCGGGGAGAGCTGGCACCAGGCCCTCGGGCGCGTCCTGTGGAGCGCCCCGCGGGACCGACAGGGTGACGCGCGTCCCCCGGCCGGGACCGGACTCGATCTCGAACCGGCCGCCGACGAGGTCGAGCCGCTCGCGGATGCTGGCCAGGCCGAACCCGGTCCCGCGCACGTCCGCGACCGCCTCGGGGTCGAACCCGGCCCCGTCGTCCTCAATCCGGATGACGGTGCGGTCGCCGGCGGTGGTGGCGATGATCCGGGCGGACATCGTGCCCGAGTGCTTGGCGACGTTAAACAGAACCTCCCGGAGCATCTGGTACAGCAAGATCCGGAGCGACGGGTCCGAGACGCGGATGTCGTGCTGGGCGTCCACGTCCACGGCGAGGCCGTACTTCGCCCGCTTCTCACCCGCGACCCACGTGAGGACCTCGCCGAGCCGGTCCGCCTGCAGGACGGCCGGGCTCAGCTCGGCTGCCAGTGTCCGCGTGAGGTCGACGGCCGCCCCGAGAATCTCCGTCGCCCGCTGGGAGAGGGCCGCGACCTCCGGCCCGCGGGGCGCGCGTTGGAGGACTGAGAGCACCATGGACAGCCCGAAGAGCTGTTGCTGGAGGTCGTCGTGGAGCACGTGGGCGATGCGCTCGCGCTCGGTCTGCTCGGCGACCGTCAGGCGGGCGGCGAGGTCGCGGATGTCCCGGTTTCGGGCTTCGAGCATGCGGGCCTGCTCTACGAGGGCGTCGTGCTGGTCGCGGAGCTGCCGGCGGAGGGCCGACTTTTCGACCGCGTTTCCGATGACCTGGGCGAGCCCCTCGCGGGTAAGGGCGCCCTTGACGAGGTAGTCCTCGGCCCCGCGCTGCATCGCCGAGACGATCACCTCGGGGGCCCCGACCTCGGTCAGCATTACGACCGGGACGTGGGCGGCGGCGAACAGCGGCAGCAGGTCGACGCCGTCGGCGTCCGGGAGGCGGTTGTCGAGCAGGACGAGGTCGGGGACGGCGCGGCCGAGGTGCGCGCGGGCCTCGGCGGCCGTCGCGGCGTCGCGAACGGGCGTCCCGCGCGGCAGCAGCCGGCGGACAAGCTCTCGGTCCAGCTCGTTGTCGTCGACGACGAGGACGTCGGTGAGCGGGGTCACGTCGCGACAGCGGCAGGGGCGTCGTCCGGAGGGAACTCGACGATCCGCCAGAAGGCCCGCAGCAGCTGGACCACGCGGAGGAAATCCTCGCCCGCGCGGTTTTTGACGATGTACCCGGCGACGTTCCCGTTGTAGGCCTCCATCTTGTCTTCCTCGCGCTCCGACGTCGTGAGCACGAACACGATCGTCCGCTTCAGCGCCGGGTCGGCCCGGAGTAGGCGGAGAAACTCCATCCCGTTCATCCGCGGCATGTTGATGTCCAGCAGCACGATGAGCGGGCGCGGCACCAGCGGCGCCCCGGGCTCGCCGCGGAGGGCCGCCAGCGCCTCGACGCCGTCGCGGACGACGACGAACGGGTTGGCGATCATCTCCTTGCGGAACGCGCGCTGGATCGCTTCGGCATCGACGTGGTCGTCCTCGATAAGCAGAAGCGTGACGCCGTTGACTTCCATCGGACGCGGAGGTGGGGGGGAAGGCGCTAGACCGACAGCGGCCATGAGAAGGTAAATGCGGCTCCGGCGCCGGGTGCCGAGTCGAGCCGGACGGCGCCGCCGAGGCTCTCGACAGTTTTCTTGACGACGGCGAGCCCCATTCCGCTGCCTTCCACCTCGTCCCGCGGACGGAGTGTCTGGAACAGGTCGAAGACGCGCGGGTGGTACTCGGGCGCGATCCCGGGGCCGTCGTCGGCGACGGTGAACTCGGCGAACGGCCCGACCACGCGCGCCGAGACGCGGACGTGGCCACCAGACTTGTCGTGGTGCTTGACGGCGTTGCTGACGAGGTTGCGGAAGACGAGTTCCAGCGGCGTGCGAAACGTCTGGAGCGTCGGGAGCGGCCCGACCGGCTCGACGGAAAATCCCGGCGGCAGATCCAGCACCTCGACGACGTCGTGGAGCAGGGCGCCGGTGTCGACGGCCTCGGCCATTCCTGACGTCCGGCCGGCGCGCGAGTACACGAGCAGGCTCTCCAGAAGGGCTTCGAGGCGCTGGACGCGCCCGCGCAGCAGGCCGAGGTGCCGCTTGGACTCGTCCGGGAGCACGTCGGCGGCGTCTTCGGCGATCCACGAGGCGAGGTTGTCGATTCCGCGGAGCGGCCCCTTGAGGTCGTGGCTAGCGACGTACGCGAACTGGTCCAGCTCGCGGTTGCTCCGCTCCAGCTCGGCGGTCCGCTCGGTGACGCGCTGCGCCAGCTCGGCCTCGGCCCCCTTCTGGGCGTGGATGTCGGTCGACGTCCCGAACCACCGGGCGACTTCGCCGTCGGCGTCCAGGACGGGCACGACGCGGGTGAGGAACCACCGGTATACGCCGTCGGCGCGGCGAAGGCGAACCTCGGACTCGAACGGGCGGACGGCATCGCGGGCCTCGGCATACCGCCCGCTGAGGGCCGCCAGGTCCTCCGGGTGAACGGCCTCGCCCGACGCCACCCCCGGATCGATTGTCTCGGGCTGGCCCGTGTAGTCGAACCAGCGGCGGTTGAGGTAGTCCACGCGGCCGTCGGGGCCGGAGGTGTAGACGATCTGCGGGAGCGCCTCGGCGAGCTGGCGGAAGCGGGCCTCGCGCTCGCGGAGCGCCTCGTGGAGGCGGGCCACGTGGAGCACGCCGCCGGCCCGCCGGGCAATCTCCTCCGCCGTGGCGAGGTCCGACGCGTCGAAGCGGCGCCCCGAGTCGGTGTTGACGAACGAGACGGTGCCCGCGATCTCGTCGCCGATCCGCAGGGGGACGATGATGACGCTGCTGAACCCGATCTCGCGCATGAGCCGGAGGTGCTCCTCGTCGCGCGCGGCGGCGACGATCATCTCGTCCGGGATGTGCGCGTAGAGCTCGGACGCGCCGGTCCGGATGACGTTCGGCGTGCCGGTCGGGGCGGCGGGGTCGACGGGCTCGATCTCGCGCAGCTCCCACGCCCAGCGCACCTTGTCGGGGTCGGCGTGAGCGATGGCGATGGCGCCGATCGACCCGTCCGGTTGCACGAGGTCCACGGCGCACCAGTCCGCGAAGCCGGGGACGGCGAGCCGGGCGACCTGCTGGAGCGTGGCGCTGGAGTCCAGGGCCTGCCCGACGAGCGTACCCGTCGCGGCGAGGTACGCCGCGTGGCCTTCGGCCAGCTTGCGGGCGTGGACGTCGAAGCACGACCCGATATAGCCGAGGAACGCCCCGTCGGGCGCAAACCGGGGCGCCCCGCGGTCGACGACCCACCGGTACTCGTCGTGGTGGTGGCGGAGCCGGTACTCCATCTCGAACGGCTCGCGGCGCTCGAAGTGCTCCGTGTAGATGCCGGTGCACCGAGCGAGGTCGTCGGCGTGGACGCTCGCGGTCCAGCCGTGCCCGAGCTCCTCCTCCATCGTCCGCCCGGTGAACGCGAGCCAGCCCGCGTTGACGTACGTGACGCCCATGTCCAGCCCGGCCATCCACACCAGCATCGGGGCCGAGTCGGTCATGGCCCGGAAGCGCCCCTCGCTTTCGAGCAGCGCCACCTCGACCTCTTTCCGCTCGGCGATCTCGCGCTGGGCCGCGTCGTAGAGCCGCGCGTTGTCGATGGCGACCGCGGCCTGCGCGGCGATCCCGGTCACGAGCCGCTCGACGTGCTCGGTGAACACGCCCGGGCGCTCGTGCCCGAAAAAGAGCCCGCCGTGGACCTCGCCCGAGCGCGAGATCACAGGCACGGCGAGGTAGCTCCGGACCGGGAGGTGCCCCGCGGGCATTCCGCGATAGGGCGTGTTCTGGCCGTAGCGGGCGTCCGCCGTGATGTCGTCCGAGCGCACGACGCCTTCGCCCCGGAAAGTCGGGCCGAAGACGTTCGTCATCCGCGGCATCGGAAACCGCTCGAAGGCCTCGCGGGGCACGCCGGAGAGGGTGTACAGCGTGTAGGACTCGCCGGCCGCGTCGTGCACGTTGTAGAAGAAGGCCCCGAACTGGGCCGACGACAGCTTCGTGGCGGCGTCGGTCGCGGCCTGGACCAGCTCGTTGAGGTCGAGTTCGCCCGCGAGGGCCGTGTTGGTCTGGATGAGCGTCATGAGCGCCTCGTCCTGCCCCTGCAGCGCCCGGTCCTTCCGCTTTCGTTCAGTTACGTCCCAGGCGACGCCCGTCAGCCGGAGTACGGCTCCGCCCTCGCCGTACGTCGCCCGCCCTCGGGTCTCGACCCAGCGCTCGTCCCCGCCGGCGGCGACGATCCGGAACTCGGCCGCAACGTCGGGCTCCGCCTCCGTCGGGCGGGCCAGCGCCTGCGCAACCCGGGTCCGGTCGTCCGGGTGGACGCGAGCGAGCCACAGCGGGTCTTCGGGCTCGCCGGCGGGGTGCCCGTACAGGGCGGACATCCGGTCCGACCAGACGATCCGGTTCTCGGGCCCAATCCATTCCCACGTGGCCAGCCCCGCAGCTTCGAGGGGGTCCGGAACGTGGAGCGCGTGCTCAGCCGTCGGGCGGGCACCATTCCGGGCAGAGTCGGGCATCACGGGGGCGTGCCAGTGGCAGGCCCGGAAATATACCTGAGTGGAAGCGGTTCCGGCGCTTTCTCGTCCCAGGCCGGGCGATCTGACCAGCCCACGTCCACAGGCCATGAGCCCAGCACCATGGATC
>DASVSE010000064.1:0-4691 GCA_036388235.1 Rubricoccaceae bacterium
AGGTTCGTCTCGGCGTCGTCTGCCAGTGTAACGGCCGTGCCGGTCGTCGAGATGTCGACCCAGTTATAGGCCGGGCCGCCGGGCTCGTTGGAGTCCGTCCAGCGGTAGCCGAAGGCGTCCGGGCCGCCGGAGCCGAGACGCTGCGCCTCGCCGGGCTCGCCGTCGGTGCCCTTGGGCAGCTCGGGCGTGTCCGCGACCGTTCCGGACGGAGCCTCGGGCGCGGGCCGCGTGGCCGCCTCGGCGAGGTCGAGCGAGAAGCGGAGGTCGGACGGGCCGGCGTTCGTGAGTGCGACCGTCGCCGTGGCCTCGGTCGAGGTCGAGACCGTGATCGGGGTGCTCGGGACCGTCGCGCTCGGCGCCGCCAGCGTCGTCGCCGTGGCCTGGTTGGAGAGAGGCGACTGGTTGAGGCTCTCGTCCGAGACCTTGAGCGCGAAGTAGTAGCGCGTCGAGAAGGCGAGGCCGTTTACGACCACGCTCTCGGCCGTACCCGCCACGCGCGGCGCGGCAGACACCGGGACGGGCGTGGCGGCCGTGAACTCGGCGTCGGTGAGGATCGGCGCCGAGGAGCGGCGGACGTCGTAGGTCGCCGCGGTGCCGACGCTGGCGTCGTCGCCGGTCGCCGTGAACGTGAGGGTGACGTAATCGCCGTTGGGGACAGCGGCAAGGTCGGTGATCGCCGTCGGGGCGATCTCCTCGGGCTCGATAAAGGACTCGGTGTTGTCCGTGTTGGAATCGGGCGAGCCCTGGCTCGCCGTCGCGCCGAGGCCGCGCCGGGCAAAGGCGGCCCACAGCAGGTTCACGTGGTCGCCGTTGTAGAGCGCCTGGTCGGCGGCGAGGATCGCGTTGCGACCGTCGACGAAGCCCGGCGAGCAGGGCTGCATCTTGAGCGCCTCGGTGACGAGGTTGAGCATGATCTGGTTGCCCGCCATCCCGTCGGCGTCGTGGACGTCGGCGTTGAAGCCGTGGGCGGCAATCATGTCCCACGTGGCCTCCCAGAGAACCGTCGCCCAGGCGAAGCCGATGCCGTGCGGGACGGCGAGGCCCGAGCGCGTGCGGCCGTACGTGTAGCTGTTCGTCGTGAAGGACGTCGAGTAGGGCGCCGGGCGGATGCCAGCGCCCGAGACGGGCTGCCCGAAGAGGTAGTTGCCGACCGTCCGGCGGTCCGTGCGCGTGTCCGAGGCGGTCATCGTGACCATGAGGCCGTACCAGTCGGACCAGCCCTCGCCCATCTGCTCGGTGTTGCGGAGGCACTCGGTCGTCGGGCCGCCCGTCAGGCGCTTCGAGAGGCCGTGCGTGTACTCGTGGGCGATGACGTGGTTGTCGAGGTCGCCGTCGACGTCCGGGTTGGCCGTGTTGCCGAGGTACATCTGCATGCGCGGGTAGACCCCGAGCGCACCGCCGCCGCCATCGAGGGGCGTGTAGAAGTTGGCGTTCTCGAAGCCACCGCCGTCCTGAGCCTCGGCGCGGACGGCGTCGCCGCCGTTCGTCGTCGGGCCGCCGCGGCCGTAGTTGTTGGTCTGGAAGTTGCCGCCGGGCTCGTCGAAGCCGTAGTTGTAGTAGATGTCGTGGAGCAGGTTGCTCCAGTAGAACAGGTTCGTGACCGCGGCGGGGCGGTAGGTGCTCGGCGTCTGGGTGAGGTCGAGCGGGAAGTCGAACTGGAGGGTCGCGCCGCCGTCGGGCGAGGAGCCCGTGTCGGGCGCGTTGTCGGTGTTGGTGTCCGTGTACGCCTGGGCGTTGTTGCCCCACGTCGTGGTGAGCTCGGCCCCGGCCACGCCATCGGTGTCGTGCCAGCCGTAGGGCGAGGCGACGGCGTCCTCCATACCGGTCGCGAGCGTGCGCGCGTCGGCCGGCGGAAGCGGCGTCGTGTACATCGGCGCGATGACGGGGTAGGCGTAGACGCGGTAGGCGGCGCCCCCGGCGGGAGCGGTCATCGCGGCCGCTTCCTGCGCGAGCGGCATCATCGGCGCGACGCGGACCGGCGCGAGCGGCGAGGCGACCGGCGCGGCCGAGCGGACCGCCGGGACGGCGACGGCTGCGGGGTTGTCGCCAGCGAAGGCGTCGTGGATCACGAGGTCCTCGCGGCGGATGACGCGGCCCGTGGCGGCGTCGATCGTGCCGAGCCAGACGTGCGGTGCGGTCCGTTCTGCGAGCTCGACCTCGTAGGCGAGCCGGAGCGTCCCGTCGCCTGCGTCGGCGTAGACGAGGCTCGCCGCGATGGCCTGCCGCGACACGCCCCCGTCGGTGAGGTACACGCCCGGCGAGCCGACCGTCTTCTCCTGAATGGTCGTGAACGCCTCGGTCGGCGTCAGGCCGAGGTCCTCGGCGAGGATGCGCGCGGCCTGGGCGGCCGAGATCGACGCGGCGCGCGAGGCCGTCCGCAGCGCGAGGCCCGGCACGAGGTCGCCCGAGGCGAGCAGCACGCGCCCGTCGGCAGCGACGTTGACCGTCATCGCGCCGGCGACGACCGGCACATCGCCAATCGTCTGCCGCACGTAGACGTGGGTGACGCCGCTCCGGCGGCTGGTTGTCTCGTCGGTGACGACGAGGCGCGCGACGTCAGCCTCGGAGAGGCCGTGACGGGGCGCGTTGTTCTGGACGTAGGCCAGCGCGCGCTGGCGGGCGAGGCTCTGTGCGGAGGCCGGAACGGCGAGCGCGAGCGCGAGCAGGGCGAAAACGGCGTAGCGGGGTTGCATACGGGCGGCGTTGTGGGAGCAGAACAGACGGTTCCCACATTACCGACGCTTCACGCCGTCTCCAATCATACTCGGGGGTTCACGCGCTCTCCTCCGTTGGCGTCACAAACTCGTCTTTAGCCGAATAGAGACCCCATAGAGGCCTTCTCTCGCTGGGGGCCTGTCCTGGGGCAGACTGAGCAACGTCAGATTTTATATGGCCGCGCCAGATGCCTGCGAACGGCGATGTCACCTGCGGCCTGGAGCTTCCAGACCGGACCTTCAGATGACGGTCGGAACGGGCACGAACCGGACACGCCGTCGCGGCGCTGAGAGCGGTCTCTCTCAGCGCCGACGAGCGTCGGTCGGTGCAACGCGAGGCGGTGGCCGGCGTGGTGATGCAGACTCTGCCTGCCGTCGCCGCCCCGGGCCCGGCTTACGCCGAGCGGCGGCGCGGGCGCGAAACGCTCACCTCGGGCTCGCCGTCGAGCGCGGCCGAGTCGCCGGCCATGCTGTCGCCCGAATGGGCAGGCGTGTCGTAGCGGGCGCGGAGGCGCGTGAGCAGATCCTCGGCCTGGGCGGCCGTGAGGTCCTCCAGCGACGCGACGCCGCAGTAGTGGCGCGCGGCGAGCAGCACGCGCGGACGGTCCAGCCCGACGCTCTCGGCGTGTGCGAGCAGGTCCGACAGCACATCGGCCCGCGTGGCCGTAGGAGCCGCCGGGGCGGGAGCCGGGGCGAGTTCGGCGACCTCGGCCGGCTGCGGGGCGGCGCCGACGCACGCGAGCAGGTCGGCAAACGTCGGGTCCACGAACTCCATCCCGACGGGCAGGCCCGAGGCGTTGCTCTTGACGACCGTCGCGACGCGGCGCGTGTCGAAGCCGTCCTGACGGAGCGCAAGCTCGACCATGACGTCGACGAAATATTCCAGGCCCGACGTCGTCATCGGGAGGACGCGGCCCATCTCGTTCTCTTCGCGGTCCTCGCGGCCCTTCGCCGCGATCTGGTCCGTGATGACAACGCACGCGCCCGAGTCGACGCACAGGCGGCGGAGGACTTCCTGGAAGACGACCTGGTCCGCCTGAAGCGCCTCGGCCGACGGAACCGCCGACGGGTCGCCCGTCGCGGCGCGCGCGGCTTCGACGCTCGCGCGGTGCTTGCGGCCGAAGTACATCGCCCACGAGTCCAGGGCGTAGCAGCCGTAGCCCTGCTCGGCCTTGCCCTCGCCGAGGGCCCAGTCGATAAACGGAAGGAGCTCGTCGGGGTGCTCGATTTCGAGCGCGTCGAACGTCGTGCCATCGGAGCCGGGGAGCAGGCGCGCCTTGCGCTCCGTGTCGAACGTGCACAGGCGGCCGAGGCCGGCGTCGGCGAGCGAGGCGGCAAACCAGCTCTTGCCCGTGCCGGCCGCGCCGCGCACGGCGACGACGAGGCGGCGCTGCTTCGGCCGGCGGCTGAGGGGATTGATCATCGGAGTGGGAGTCGGGGGGAACTGAGAATGAGCGGGCGGTCGGCGTCAGCCGGTCTTGCGCATCGGCTCGGCGGCGACGCGGCGCAGCGGGGCCGGCACGAAGCCGTCAGCGGCATAGGGCGCCCAGACGGCCGGCAGGCGGCGGTCCAGACGGCGGACGAGCACGTGCGGCGTCTGCCCGTTCGCGACGTGCCACAGGTGACGCTCCGGCGCGTCGCCCTCGGCGTCGGGGTCGAGCGCGTAGGGCACGAGGACGCTTGGCTGCTCGGGGCGGACGGCCACGGCGCGGGCCTCGGGGCTCGCGAGCGTGCGGAGGTTGATCCGGCCACGCTCGGAGAACAGGTCCGCGTCCCACTGCGAGACGAGAAACAGCACGTCCTCCATGTGGTGCAGCAGGTCCGACCCGCGCAGGCGCACAACCGCGTCGGCGGCACCGACGGCCAAAACGGTCGCGTCGCGGCGCAGCAGGCGGTCGTGGTCGCGGAGCGCGCTCCGGCCCGGGCTCCCGGCCTCGAAGGCGACACGGCGCGTTGTGCCCGGGAGGCCGTCCACGG
>DASVSE010000065.1:0-2433 GCA_036388235.1 Rubricoccaceae bacterium
CGGAAGTGCCACTGCAAGTAGCCGATCCACAGCACAACGCGCGCGATCGCTGCCGCACGCGGGTTGAACTCGACGCCGAGGAGTTGGCTCGGGCTCACGGTCAACCCGCCCGTCATGTCGAGCGTCTGCTGGCCGGGGAACTGCGCGAGCGCGTCCACGACCTCGCCTTCGAGCCGCTTGAGGTGCTCCAGCGTGACATAGAGGAAGTTGCCCGTCCCGCACGCGGGGTCGAGCACGCGGACCGAGCAGAGGCGCCGGTGAAACCGCTCGACCTCGGCCCTCGCGCCCGCCTCGTCGCCCGCGCCCTCCTTGAGCGCCGCTGCCGCCTGCGCCGCCTCCCACTCGTCACGGAGCGGCTCGACGACCGTGGGCAGCACGAGGCGCTCGACGTACGCGCGCGGCGTGTAGTGCGCCCCGAGCTTGTGACGCTCCACCGGGTCGAGGGCCTGCTCAATGAGCGTCCCGAAGATGGCCGGCTCGACGTCCGTCCAGTCCGCACGCGCTGCCTCGATGAGGAGTTCGATCTGGGCCGCCGAGAGGTTCGGGGCGGTCGCGTCCGCGAAGAGGTATCCGTTGAAGTGGCGGACGTCCTCGCCGAGCACGCCCGCGAATCCGCCCGTCTTCATCGTGGCCCAGAGCGAGGCCAGCGCCTTCGGGGCGTTAGCGACGTTCTCGCGGTACCGGTCGAGGAGGCCCGTGAACGACCGCTCGGGGAGGAGCTTCACGTCCTCGGCGAACATCGTGAACAGCGCCCGCATGAGGAAGTCCGCGACGTCGCCGGGGGCATGGCCGTCGGCTTCGAGCGACCGGGCCAACCGCGCCAGCTTCCCCGCCAACTCGCGCGTCGCGGCGACGGCCCTCCGCTGCGGGTCGAGCGCCATCGGGTCCGCCCAGACGAGCCGCAGCGTCTCTCGCACCGCTTCGTCTTCGAGGTCCTCGATGAGGATGCGGTACGACTGCTGGTCTGGGAACGCGACGTACGTCTTGCCCTGCCTCGCGAAGTCGGCGTAGAGGTCGAAACAGTAGCCCACGTCGCAGACGACGAGGAACGGGGGCCACCCGTCGGCCTCGGGGAGGGCGCCTGCGTAGCGACGGGCCTGCCCCTTCGCCTTCTGCATCGCCGTCTCCCACGACCGCGTGCCGCGACGCGCCGTCCCCCTGCGCTGCTTCTCGGCGGTGAGGCCGAGGGCTGCGCGCTCGTCAGGCGCGGGCGCGTCAGACCCCTGCTTCGCCTCCAGCACGAAGCAGCCCCGCTTGTAGAGGTCGACGTAGTTCGTCGCGCCGCTCTCCAGCGTGACGGTCCGGTCGATGGTGTAGCCGTCGCGCTCCAGGCTCCCTGTCGCGGGGTCAGGCGGTGGGACCCCCAAGACGGCCGTGAGGTCTGCGAAGAAGAGCGCGTAGTTGCTGCGCTCGCTCGCGCCGGACGCGCGCCACTTCTCGATGAACGTGTTGACAGTCAACGGCGCGCGGAAGAGATGGGCAGGAGGATACACCTGCCACCGTCACTGACGCGAGTACGTCCCCGCCCCGTACGAGGCCAGTGCGCGAGGGGTAGCATCTCCTCGTTTGGAGGCGCCTCCTGGAGCCAAGGCCATCTATTCGCCTTCCCATTACGGCCCTGGAAGCCCGTAATGGGCCATAATGGCTATTCGAGCCCAAACGATGTTGGAGAACGTGCGTTCGGTAGCCCCTTGCGTCCGCCCTGGCCTTTACGCCGCCTGACGGTCCGTCGGCGGCTGCAGCGGGAGGATGCGGGCGACCTGTGGCTCGTCGGTGGCATAGCCCTCCGCGAACGGCGAGAGCCGTATAAGCGCACGGGCCTCGTCGGGGGAGAGCATGAGCGCGCGTGCGAGATCGCTCACTGTCGGCCGCAACGCCGGGTTGGGGACCGTAGCCCATGTCCTGCCGGCGAGAGCGTTGCGGACGGCGCAGACGGTCATGCCATACTCCTCTGCGACGCTCGTCACCACAACCTCGTCCCCGTCGGCGTGTGCGCGGCACCGGAGCGTCCACACGACCGAGGCGGAGAGCTTGGCCGTCGAGTGGCGACCGGCCGCGATGGCCAGCTCAACGTTCCGCGACTTCGTGACGTAGCGGAGGTTGGAGACGTGGTTGTTGGCCTTGTCCCCGTCGATGTGGTCGATCTCGTAGGCGACCCCGGGAGCGGTGGGCCGGCGTCCTTTGAACGCGAGTGCGACGAGCGCGTGGACGTAGGGCTGCCAGCGCGCTGGGCTCGGGGCATCAGGGTCTCGCCAAAGGGTGACGTGGAGGTAACCGCTGGCATTCTGGAAGGCGTGGAGCACGCGGGGGACCTTGACAGCAGACAGAACGCGTCCGTGGTCGGTGACCCAGTACCGGGAGGCGGTGGGAACAGGACGCGCCGACTCACCGGGGGCGAGATGAGCCGCGAGGGTAAGGGGAATGACGGAGACG
>DASVSE010000066.1:0-1515 GCA_036388235.1 Rubricoccaceae bacterium
CTGCCGACGCTTGCCGTCCATGCGCCCGACAAGGCCTCGCGCCACACAGCCTCGGGCGACGGCGGGTCCGTCGAGGTGCCCATCGAGACCTCGGGCGATGGAGGCTCACGCGTGCCCGACGCGTAACGTCCGCCGTGTGACCACACCGCAGTCGGGCGGGGCTGTACGGATGCAGCCTCGCCCGATGTGCGTTTCCGCCCGATGCGTTCCGGCCTGACGAGGAACGCGCACGTTGGGAACCGCTTTGACGCAAACGCGCCGACCGCGTGGCGCCGCACTCTCTGAACCCGCTCGGCCTGCCCGCTGCTTGATGACGCCTCCCGACCCCCTGTTTCCGACCTTCTTCGGTGGCGGCTTCGAGTGCTCGACGCACCGCCGCGCCCACGACCGCCGCCGCGTCGACGTGATCGCGGCGAGCGGCCACGACGTGCACGCCCGGGGCGACTACGCGGCCTTAGCCCGGAACGGCCTCGGCTGGTCCCGAGACGGATTGCGATGGCACCTCATCGAGCCTACGCCCGGCCGGTACGACTGGTCGAGCTTTCTGCCGATGCACCGCGCGGCCCGCGACGCCGGCGTGACGGCCGTGTGGGACCTCTGCCACTATGGGTTTCCAGACGGCCTCGACATCTGGACGCCCGCATTCGTGGACCGCTTCGCCGCCTTCGCGCGCGAGGCGGCCCGCATCGTTCGGGACGAGAGTGACGACGTACCGTGGTGGTGCCCCGTCAACGAGATCTCGTTCTGGTCATTCGCCGGCGGCGACGCGGCCTTTCTGCCGCCGTTCACGCACGGGCGCGGGTTCGAACTCAAGGTCCAGCTCGCCCGCGCGGCTGTCGCTGCCGCTCACGCCGTCCGTGACATCGACCCGCGGGCCCGGCTGATGTGGGCCGACCCGATGATTCACGTCGCTCGCGACCCGCTGCGCCCGGACTTGGACGTCGAGGGGCAACGGTTGGCTCAGTTCCAGGGCTGGGACCTGATCGCGGGCCAACTCTGGCCCCAGATCGGCGGCGACGAGAGCCTGCTCGATGTCGTCGGGGTGAACTACTACCCGAACAACCAGTGGATCGGCGGGGGCGGGCCGCACCTCGCTATCGGAGACACCTTGTACCGACCGCTCCGGGAGATGCTCGCCGAAGTGAGCGCGCGCTACGGCCGTCCGGTCGTCCTGGCCGAGACGGGGACCGAGTGGATCCACCGCGCGCCGTGGATGGCGTACGTCGGGGCCGAGGTTCGGGCCGCGCAACGCGCTGGGGCCGACGTGCGCGGCGTCTGCTGGTACCCCATCGCCAACCACCCCGGCTGGGATGACGAACGCCATTGCCCCAACGGCCTCTTTGGCTACCCCGACGAGGCGGGCGAGCGTCCCGTCGACGAGCCGCTCGCGGCCGAGATGGCACGACAGGCCGAGTGGTATGCGGGGTCCCTGGAGCCTGCGTGACAGCAGTGCGGCCGGACCACGCTACTGAGGCGCGAGCGGCCGGACGGCGTCAAACGTCTGCTCGGCGTCGT
>DASVSE010000067.1:0-1722 GCA_036388235.1 Rubricoccaceae bacterium
ACCGTCCATACGGTGGTCCGATGCGATGGCCTAGCAGCAGGCAGCGGGGCGGCGCACGCTACCTTTCGGCACGTTCTGCCCTCCCCGGCCATGCCGTCTCCCGGCGTCCTCGTCCTCAACGGACCCAACCTGAACCTGCTCGGCCAGCGTGAGCCCGAGGTCTATGGCACGGCCACGCTCGCCGACATCGAGGCGACTCTGCGTCGGCACTTTCCCGCCGTCGCCCTGCGCTTCGAACAGCACAACGACGAGGGCGGCCTCATCGAGGCGCTCCACGCCGCCAACACCGTCGAGACGGCCGGCGTCGTCCTCAACGCGGCCGGCTACTCGCACACGTCAGTCGTCCTCCGCGACGCCATCGCGGCCATCCGGACGCCCGTCATCGAGGTCCACCTCTCGAACACGGCCGCCCGCGAGGCCTTCCGGCACCACTCGATCATCTCGGCCGTCTGCGCGGGCACCATCACCGGGCTGGGGCCGAGCGGATACCGCCTCGCGGTGCAGCACTTCGCCGGATGACCCCGCCTGACGACGACCGCGTCCAGCCAGACGCCGCCCCGGCCCACCGCCGGACCGACGCTCCGGCCACGCCCCAGGACCCGTCCCCCTCCGATCCCGAGGAGGCGACAGCCGGCGCCGACGCCGAGATCGCAGCCGTCGAGGACGCGCGCGTCGCGAGCGGCAAGAGCGCCGCGCTGCTCGTTGCGGCCGGCATCTTTCTCAGCCGCATCATCGGGCTCGTCCGCGAGCGCGCGATCAGCTACTTCTTCGGCCTCGGCCCGCACGCGGACGTGCTGCGGGTCGCGTTCAAGACGCCCAACTTTCTCCAGAACCTGCTCGGCGAGGGGACGGTCTCGGCCGCGTTCATCCCGGTCTACAGCCGGATGCTCGAAGAGGGCCGGCCCGAGGCGGCAGGCCGCTTCGCCGGGGCTGTCCTCGGGCTCTTGGTCTCGCTCGTAGCGGTCTGCGTGGCGACCGGCATGCTGCTCGCGAAGCCGCTCCTCGCCGTGCTCCAGCCGGGCTGGCTCGGCGACGCCGCCCGCGTCGCCGCAGGCGCGCAGGACGTGGACCGCTTCGCGCTCGTCGTCCAGACGGTCCGCTACACGTTCCCGATGGCAGGCGTGCTCGTGCTGTTCGCGTGGGCGCTCGGCGTGATGAACAGCCACCGCCGCTTTTTCCTGCCCTACGTCGCGCCCGTCGCGTGGAACCTCGCCATCATCGCGGGCATGGCGTGGGCGGCGGTCGCGCTCTTCGGCAGCCCGGCCGCCATCGGGGCGCTCACTGTCGTGCCGGTCGCGGCGGCCGACCGGATCCTCTTTTCTGCCCTCGCCGGCGCGCTCGTCGGCGGCGTGCTCCAGTTTGCGGTCCTGATGCCGGGCGTGGTCCGCGAGATACGCGGCTTCCGCCTGAGCGTCTCGCGCGATGTCGAGGGCGTGCGAGAGTCGTTCAAGGCGTTCGTGCCCGTCGTGCTCGGGCGCGGCGCGTACCAGATCTCGGGCTACCTCGACCTCTTTCTCGCGGGCTTCCTCGCAGCTGGTGCCATCTCGGCGCTCACGCAGGCCCTCACCCTCTACGTCCTGCCCGTCTCGCTGTTCGGGATGAGCGTCGCCGCGTCCGAGTTGCCCGAACTCAGCCGCCTCCGCGCGGCCGGACTGGAGCCGTTCTTCGAGCGCGTCCGCCGGTCGCTGGCGCAGATCCTCTACCCCATTGTCGCCGCGACGG